>NZ_JAKUFR010000028.1:0-56125 GCF_022663555.1 Bacillus cereus group sp. BfR-BA-01381 | reverse complement strand
ACGAACAAGGCTATCAAGAAGCGATATTAGTACGAGATGGAATTGTAACGGAAGGGTGTCATTCAAATTTCTTTATGGTGAAAAATAATAAATTGATTACACATCCGGCTGACAATTTTATTCTACACGGCATTACACGTCACTACGTTATTACATTAGCGAAAGAGTTACATATTGAAGTAGAAGAAAGAGAATTTTCACTTCAAGAAGTGTATGAGGCCGATGAGTGCTTCTTCACAGCGACGCCACTTGAAATATTCCCAGTCGTTCAAATTGGTGACGAGCAGTTCGGGAACGGCGAAAGAGGACTGATTACAAAGAAACTCCAAGTTGCATATGAAGAAAGTATTCGTTTGTTTAAAGTTACGAACTAATATTGAAGAAAAAAGCTGGTATTACTCCAGCTTTTTTTCATGATATAATTCAAGCATAGGACAAGATTTGAAAACGCTGTAAAAAGGGGATTTAATGTATGAATTATGAAGATTTTAAAGAAGTAATTCACGGTAGACGAAGTGTTAGAAAGTTCACGGAACAAGAAGTAGCCACTAGTGATATAAAAGAGATTATTGATTGTGCTCGTTATGCACCGAGTGATACAAACTCACAAACTTGGGAGTTCTTGGTCATTATGAACCGAGAGAAAATTAAAGAAATTGAACAAATGACATGGGATGCATTACATAAACTTGCGGCAAAAGCGGCAGAAACCGGAGAAGAGAAAGCGGGGAAATTACTTACACGTTCTTTCGGACCATATGCAACAGCTTTCTCGGAGGCACCAGTATTAATCGTATGTTTGGCAACGCCATATGCATCAAAGTTTCGTGAAAAGATATTTGATCCGATTGCTTTTGTTCCAGATTCAGTTTGGGAAGAAGAAGGAATTAAGAGCAGCTGTTTAGCGGCACAAAACTTAATGTTGGCTGCACATGCGAAGGGGCTTGGTACATGCCCAATGACAGGACCGGTATTGTTAGCTCAAGATGAACTACGACAATATTTACAAATTGAGCCTGAAAAACAAATAAATATGGTTATATCGCTCGGTTTTCCGAAAGATAAGCCGAAGAAACTTCCAAGAAAAGAAGTAGATGAGATTACAACATTTGTTTTTTAAAGCTCAAAATAAAAAGACATTGAATAAACAATGTCTTTTTATTTTGGATAGGTATGCAATTAATCTGTTAGGCTAAAATGATAGATAAGAGGGAATTATTATTTATCCCAATTTATTTCATAAAAAAAATTAATGTTCTATTAAGGAAAGTATGATACATTAATCGTGAGCAATATTCTATTTGTTCATGAAAGTGTTGAAAATAGTTTTAAAATTTAAAAGTTATTTTTGTATAATAAATTATAATGAAATGACAGGGGGGATGAATTTTGAAAAAATTCATAATCACTGGATTGTCTGTATTGTTATTAGCCGGTTGCGGCGCTCCACAAGAAAAAGAGGGTGCGCAATCAAAGCAGGAAGAAAGAGTTGTAAACGCAAGTAATGAGAATATAGTAGTATTTCCTGAAGGAGCAGTGCCAGTCGGAGAAGGAAAAGTAAAAGTTATTACACCAGACGGTACTTCTGAGAATGGTAATATACCAGCTGTATTCATTAAAAAGGATACTTTAATTCAACACGTTGAATTAGAGCTCTCTAATTTTCAAAATGATAAAGAAACATTCGTATTTGTAGATCGAGTGTTTGCAGATAAATATCAAGTAACTAGTACAACACAGACAACAGTACAATTAAAAGAAAAGACGCTTGAAACAGGTAGTCATACGATTACGGCAGTTCAGTATGAAAACAATGACCCGAAAGGAAAGGTTATTAGTTTTAATCAAGCAACATTCGAAACAAAACCAGCGTCATAAGAAGAATAAAAAGTACATTACTCAAAAAGTAGTGTACTTTTTTGTTTATACTAGAGGATGTAATAGTGAATCACTTGTTTCGTTTTCTAATATGATTAAATTAGGAAGAAATCACTTGTTACTACTATGACAGAGAAAGAGGTTGAAGAGGTGAACCGGTGTATTTGTATCATCTTGATTAATATGATGATGTCAGTAATTTGGTTTATGATATAGGAGGTTATGCAAGTTACGCTCCATTATCAAATTCATGACTTATTAATAGTGGCTATTTGTTTTACCCTTGTTTAGCAATTATATGATAAACTCGGAATAAGGTAAGTTTCAGAAGAAAAATGTAGATATTTCATTTGAAATGTCGAATAGTACATACGATGTCGTAATAACAAATTTTCTATTGTTTACTGTGAAACAGGAGAAGGAGAGATAGTAATGAAACGAGCTCTTATAAATATTGATTATACATATGATTTTGTAGCAGAGAAAGGTGCTTTAACTTGCGGTAAGCCAGGCCAAGAAATTGAGAAAGAAATTGTACATATAACGAAGAAATATATTGAAAATGGAGATTACGTTGTCTTTGCGATCGATAAACATGAAGAAAATGATGTATATCATCCTGAATCAAAATTATTCCCGCCTCATAACATAACGGGTACAAATGGAAGAGATTTGTTTGGTGAATTACAAGATGTGTACGAAACATATAAAAATGCAGAGAATGTATATTACATGGATAAAACGCGATATAGTGCATTTGCAGGAACAGACCTAGAGATGAAGTTACGAGAAAGAGGAATAGAAGAAGTGCATCTTGTAGGGGTTTGTACTGATATTTGTGTTCTTCACACAGCCGTAGATGCTTATAACAAAGGATTTAAAATTGTAGTTTATGAAAAGGCAGTTGCATCTTTTAATGCGCAAGGGCATGAATTTGCACTTGGACATTTTAAATCTTGCTTAAACGCAGAAGTGAAGTGAAAAAAAGAGGCCTTTAAAAAAGGTCTCTTTTTACGTTTAAATTGAGACGAGGTTTTGCTCAATTAATTTTTTTATAAATGGGCTAATATTCTCTGGTAGCTTATCAAAATCAAAAAATTGTACACTTAATGATTCGATCCCATCAGCTTTTAGCAAGCCGCCTTTAATGTCTTTGCAAAGATATGCGATTGTTATAGGATAAAACTCATCCCCGTTTGGTAATTTTACAAAAAATTCTTTTCCAGAAAATACGCTTATTAACTGTAAGGTTCCTATTTCAATCCCTGTTTCTTCGAACACTTCTCGTCTCCCAGCTTCTTCTGTTGATTCACCAAGTTCAACGAATCCACCAGGGACACCCCAAATACCATTCTGCCTTTGTTGAAGTAATATTTGTCCTTGTTTATTGAAAACAGCTACAGCAACTCCTGCTAGATTGAGTGGTCTGGATCCGACAATTTTTCTAAGTTCTTCAATATACCCCATTGTATGTAACCTCCGTAAGAAAAATAAGAGCAAATATACTATTCGTTGTTATGTTAATATTTTCCTCTTTATAAGAGGGAGAGATGTCATATAACTTATTTGTTTTATTTGGTAAAATATACATCAAAAAGGGTCAAACAAAATCTTTGACCTTTTTTGACCAAGTGTTATAATAAAGACAGAAAGAGATAATCTTTCATTCATAAATAATAAGGAGGAAAAAATATGCGTAATTTATTTCCAGAGATAACAAAACGTCAAAATGGTATTTTTGATTTTGGGCCTTCTTTATTAGAAGGGATGACAGATGCTTTCTTTAAACCGATGAATATGGATACTTTTAAAGTAGATGTTCATGAACAGTCTGATAAATATACAGTAAAAGCAGATTTACCTGGTTTTCAAAAAGAAAACATTCAAGTTGAATTTGAACAAGATGTATTAACGATTCAAGCAACTAATCATAATGAAGTAGAAGAAAAAAATGAGAATGGCATATATATTCGTAAAGAACGTTCTATAGGTTCTGTAACTCGACGCTTTAATTTTCAACAAGTTGAGGAAGAAAATGTTAAAGCAAATTATAAAGATGGCGTACTGACAATTGAATTGCCAAAATTGAAAGAAGAAAAAAACAGTAAAACAACAATTAATATCGAATAAAAGAGCTGATAAATTCAGCTCTTTTTTTATCTAGTTAATGAATAAATTAGTTGAAATCGTAATGAGTAGAATAACCTTTTAACGTTTAAAAAATTTCACGATTAGCTCCCCTTAGGTTATTAAAAAGGGTATATTTAAAGGGAAAGGAAAAGAACAGCTAGACATACTGTTTAAAGTGAATTAGTAATAAAGTCAAAATACATAGTAAGGGTAGCAGCATTTTAGAGTAGATAATAGATTTTCCTAGAACAAACTGAGACGATTATGAATTTTTTAATTAGTAAGGAAGTGGTTAGATGAGTTTATTAACGTATACTGAAGAATTTTTTAATTATGTAAGAGAGTTTTTACTTTTAAGATTTTTACTATTTGCTTTCGTTCTAATCATTATTTCATTTGTCATAAACCGCATTATTGATTGGTTTTTTAGGAAATCAAGCTTTTTTGATGAAGAGGTAGAGCAAACGATTCAAAGTGTGATTCGATCTATTTTTAGATATATCATTATCATTAGTCTAATCATATATTTAATTAGCCAATTTGTAGATATAAAAAGTATCATTGCAGGCGCAGGGATAGCGGGGGTTGTTATCGGTTTTGCTGCACAACAGATGCTGAAAGATGTTATATTAGGCTTTGCGAGATTAGCGGACAAAGAGTTTCGTGTTGGCGATTTTGTTACTTTTAACGGAACAAACTCAGGAACGATTGAGGAAATTAGTATTCGTTTTATGCAAATTCGTGAATGGTCAGGAAAACTCCTTACTATACCACACGGAGAGATTAGAACGATACAAAATTTTAATAAAGGCTGGATGCGCGTAATTGAACGAATTACGGTAAGTTATCAGGAAGATCCGACAAGAGTTAAGGAATTGTTAGAGGAAGTTTGTGTGAATTGTAATGAAAAATTGGCCCCAAGTCTTTATAAAGTAGAGAATGAAGCTGTTGAACCTTTTAAATATGTAGGTGTTACAGATTTAAATCCGAATCTGAAATACGTTGGATATGAATTTTGTATTACAGGTTTAATAAAGCCAGAAGATTATTTTGAAACTTCTAGACAAGTAAGATTTGAATTAATGTCTATATTTCATAAGAATCGAGTACAAATGCCAGCAGCAAATATGGTCGTTACTACTGAAAGTTTACAGCATACCCATAGCGGACAATCTGTATCGGACAGCTAAAGTAGAATAGTTTGGTAACGGAAATGCTGCTTTCAACATTGGATAGAAAAATAATAATAAAATGATCGATATAAACAAAGAGCTGAAGAAATTCAGTTCTTTTTAATTTGTAGAATTTAGAAATTTCTTAATGTTATAATGATAGATGGTGATGAAAATGAACTTTGAAGAAAAAGAGATGCATCGTTTAGAGGCATTAAAAGCAATTGCTGAATTATTAAATGAAGCAACAGACTTACAAGACATGTTGGAAAAAGTGTTACATACATTGTTACAAGTTATGAATTTACAAACAGGCTGGATCTTTTTTATTGATGAAAGTGGAAAGTACCGTATGCTTGTAGATCAAAACTTACCGCCAGCTCTTACGTGGCAAGAGAAGAAGCCGATGTGTGAAGGAGATTGCTGGTGTGTAGAGCGTTTTGTGAATGGCAGATTGGAAAAAGCGACAAATATTATTGAATGTAAGCGAATAGAGGATGCGATTGAATGTAATTGGGGAGATACCGAAAATGTTACGCACCATGCGACAATTCCCCTTAGGTCTGGATCGGAGAAGTTTGGTCTATTAAATGTCGCCTCTCCTCAAAAAACACATTTTTCAGAGGAAGAATTAGCATTATTAGAATCAATTGCATTTCAAATAGGAACAACTATACAACGTATTCAATTAGTAGAGAAAGAACGTAAATATGTAGTTGTAGCAGAACGAAATCGACTTGCACGTGATTTACATGATTCAGTAAAACAATTGTTATTTTCTATCATGTTAACCGCAAAAGGTACTCTAAATATGACGCAAGATAGAGACTTGCAAGAGATGTTGAGCTATATTGGAGAATTATCACAGGAAGCATTACAAGAGATGACACTCTTGATTTGGCAATTAAGACCGGAAGGATTAGAGAAAGGATTAGCTGAAGCAATTAAAAATTATGGAAAGTTGTTAGGGATTCACGTGGAAGTTCGAATTGATGGAATGGTTTCAATTGGTGATGAAATAGAAGAAGTTTTATGGCGTATTAGTCAAGAAGCGATACATAATTGTAAAAAACATGCTTCGTGTGAAAAGGTAAATGTTCTTTTAAAAATAGAAGATAACCAGTTATATTTTTACATAGAGGATAACGGAATAGGATTTATACAAGATCAGGTACGAGAGTCAGCACTCGGTTTAAAAAGTATGAAGGAACGTATTCAGTTAATGAGGGGATCATTTCAAATAAAAACGGAGCTGAAAAAGGGTACGAAAATTGAAATTCAATTGCCAGTTTGAAGGGGAGAAGAAGGTTGAAAATTAAATTACTACTAGTTGAGGATCATCATATCGTTCGAAGAGGACTTGTATTCTTTTTGAAAACGAGAGAAGAATTTGAAATTGTTGGGGAAGCAGAAAATGGAGAAGATGCGTTAACATTCGTCCAAACAAAAAGGCCAGATGTAGTATTAATGGATCTATCAATGCCGAAGATGGATGGCATCGAAGCAACAAAACAAATAAAACAATATGATGAAACGATAAAGATACTAATATTAAGCAGTTTTTCAGAGCAAGATTATGTTTTACCAGCACTCGAAGCCGGAGCAGATGGTTATCAATTAAAAGAAGTACAACCTGAGCAACTTGTAGCTTCTATTATTGCAGTACATGAAGGAAATACGAATTTTCATCCGAAAGTAACACCAGCACTATTAGGACGATCAGTAGTCAAGAAAGAAAACCCTTTTTCTATGTTAACGAAAAGAGAACAAGAAGTACTTCGTGAAATTGCGCAAGGGCGAAGTAATAAAGAAATTGCAGCAGTGCTTCATATTACAGAACAAACTGTAAAAACACATGTTTCAAATGTTTTAGCTAAATTGGAAGTAGATGATCGTACGCAAGCTGCATTATATGCGGTGAAATATGGGGTTATTTAGGAGGAGTGTATGAAAGTAAGGGCTACATTACAGCGGTACATGTCAAGTTTGTCTGAGGCTAGTTATTTTAATGGTACGGTACTGATTGCAAAAAATGATGAAATATTGTTAAGTGAAGCATTTGGAACAGCGAATTTCACATTTAACATTCCTCATACTATTGATACAAAATTTCGAATTGGTTCATTAACGAAAGGGTTTACCAGTACAGCAATTTTACAATTAGAAGAACGTGGATTGCTCTCGGTAGAAGACTCAATTTCAAAATATATAGAGGGATTCTCTTATGGAGAAGATGTTACAATTCACCACCTATTAACTCACACATCGGGTATTTCAAATTTTACAAGTTGGCCTAATTATTGGTCGGATATAATGAGAAAATCTGTATCTAAAGAAGACATTGTGCATGTATTAAAGACGTACCCGTTAGAGTTTAAACCAGGTGAGAGATATAGTTATACAAATTCTGGTTATATTTTATTAACAATTATAATCGAAAAGATTACTGGGTTATCATATAAAGAATATATACATAAATATATATGTCAACCACTTCAAATGCATAATACTGGATGTGAGGATGAGGGTAGAGAAATAGTAGAATTTTTATCAACAGGATATACGATATTTGGAGATATAAAACAAACTGAACATATTGATATGTCATTTCCACTAGGGGCATATGGAATGTATTCGACAGTTAAAGATTTGTTTAAATGGCATAAAGCATTGCGTAGTAGAGAGGTGATTTCAGAAAGTTCACTTCAAAAAATGTTTACTGCATATTCGGATCATTATGGATATGGTTGGGCTATTGAACAAGAAGAATATATTTCTACTAGTCATTTTGGTGATATAAATGGTTTTGTGAATTATTTGATTCGATATGAAAAAGATAATGTTTGTATTATTGTACTAAGTAATATAAATATTACACCGGTCATAGAGATTGCAAATAACATAGCTAAGATTATAAATGGGGAAGAGATTCAGATGCCGAGACCTATAAAGGTGTATGAGGTGAATTTTTTCGATAAATTAAAATGTGTGGGGAAATATATAACAGAAAACAATGAAGTAATTCAAGTTATAGAAAAACAAAATAAACTCTATGTTATAGTGCCGAAACGTTATGGTGTGTTGTATAAACTTGAGCTGTATCTTTGTTCTTTTCAAGAGGAAGTTGCAATGTTTCGAACGAAATACGTTGATGAAAAAATAAAAATAAATACAAAAACAGGATCATTATCTTTTGAAGATGTTACGAAAAAATGCATAAAAGCTAATAAAATATATAGTGAAGCTGAATAAAGGTTTTTCTTCTTTCAATAATTAGGTACAATAAAGTGAAACTTTAATCAGTGGAGGGGCTATTCCCCACTGATTATAAGCGCATACCAATTGTGTTTTTACGGGATAAAGCTACGATGGAGGGAGAAGATATGCTATGCCTGGTACAAGAAGTGGGATTGGAAAGATTCAAGCTTCGTTAAACGGTTTATCACCGAAGTTGCGAAGTATTGCTGAACATATTTTAAAACATCCACAAGATGTTGTACATAAATCTATTACTGAATTAGCAGAAGTTACGAATAGTTCTGAGGCTACGATATTTCGCTTATGTAAACACCTTGGTTTGCAAGGATTCCAAGATTTAAAGATTACATTAGCTCGTGAAATTGTCCATACACCGATGCAAAATATTCATGAAGAAGTATCAGCAGAAGATAGTATGGTAACTGTTGCCAAAAAAGTTTTTCATTCACATATTACAGGACTACAAGATACATTGCATTTGTTAAATGATACGGCATTAGAGCAAGCTGTAAAAGTTTTGAAAGAAGCAAATCGAATCGAGTTTTACGGAAATGGTGGCTCTGGTATTATTGCGATGGATGCATATCATAAATTTATGAGAACGGGTATTTCATGTATCGCTCATACTGATTCGCATTTTCAAATTATGGGAGCAGGTTTACTCTCGAAAAATTCAGTTGTTATCGGCATTTCTCATTCTGGTAGCAATAAAGGGTTACTTGAAGCGTTAGAAGTAGCGAAAGCAAGAGGAGCTAAAATTATTGCGATTACGAGCTATCAGAAATCGGCATTAAGTCAACTAGCTGATATTACATTATACACTTCAACACGTGAAACGGAATTCCGCACAGAAGCAAGTTCATCAAGATTAGCGCAGTTAAGTTTATTAGATACTTTGTACGTTGGGTTATCGTTACAACGCCAAGAAGAAACGTTGCAAAATTTACAAAGTATCCGTGAAACAATTTCGATGAAACGAATATAAAAAAGAGGCTGTCCCAAAAGGTGCTTTTTAGCCAAAATCGAATAAAAAGTGAAAGGCAGAAATGTTGATTTTATAATGTTTCTGCCTTTTCAATTTTATGTGATCTTACTTCGAAAGAGACTTATGAGACAGCCCCTTTTTTATTAGTGAATAGTTTGTTTATTTATTTTCTTGTAGAAATATGTGACCTACTTATAGCCAGTGATGACTCTCATTTTAAAAAATAAAAACCGATTTATACAACAATTCAAACATTGTTCATAATTTCACAATTTGTTTTTGAATTGTCATGTTATGATGAACATGTAATGATGATTGAACACTTAAACTTGGCACAATGATTAGCCAAACTAGTGAAGACAGAAGTTGTGAGATGAACTCATGAAAAATTCTAAAACACTAAAGGGGAGATCACATATGAAAGCAGTAGTAGTTAATAAAAATAGTAAAGCAAATATTGAAATTATTGAAAAGGAATTACGTCCGTTACACTCAGGTGAAGCGCTAGTAGATGTAGAGTATTGTGGGGTTTGTCATACTGATTTACACGTTGCAAATCATGATTTTGGAAACACAGATGGCCGTATTCTTGGTCATGAGGGTATAGGTATTGTGACGAAAATTGCTGATGATGTTACTTCACTAAAGGTGGGGGACCGTGTAAGTATTGCATGGATGTTCCAATCTTGTGGGCGTTGTGAATATTGCGTAACTGGTAGAGAAACATTTTGCCGGGAAGTTAAGAATGCTGGTTATTCAGTAGATGGTGGTATGGCTGAACAATGTATTGTGACAGCTGATTATGCGGTGAAAGTACCAGAAGGATTAGATCCTGCTCAAGCATCATCAATCACATGCGCGGGTGTAACTACATATAAAGCTATAAAAGTATCGAATATTAAACCTGGCCAACCTATCGTCATCTATGGTTGTGGTGGATTAGGTAACCTAGCTATTCAATATGCTAAAAACGTATTTGGTGCAAAGGTAATTGCAGTAGATATTAATGAGGATAAATTAGCCTTAGCAAAAGAGGTTGGCGCTGATATGACTATCAATCCAATTTCTCAAGGTCCTGCTGATAAGATTGTTCAAGATGAGTTTGGTGGTGCTTATGCTGCTGTAGTAACAGCTGTTTCAAAAGTAGCATTCAACTCAGCGGTTGATGCAGTACGTGCTTGTGGTAAAGTCGTTGCAGTAGGTTTACCAGTAGAAACTATGGATTTAAACATTCCGCGACTTGTACTAGATGGAATTGAAGTAGTTGGCTCTCTAGTCGGTACTCGTAAGGATCTAGAAGAGGCATTTATGTTCGGTGCAGAAGGGAAAGTAGTGCCGGTCGTTCAAACTTGTTCTTTAGATAAAGTACAACATGTATTCGAGGAAATGGAACAAGGTCGAATTCAAGGACGTATGGTAATCGATTTTAAACAGCATAATTGTGATTGCAAATAATTCACTTTAAATATAAAAAGTATGAGTCTAGCTAAAGACATGTAAAAAAGTTAGACGACAGAAAGAAGATGATCCCTGTTAAATGCAGGGATCATCTTCTTTGCATTCCACTACTATCAATATCGAGTAATGGGAAAGGATTAAAGGTTCACTTTATCTGCAAACGAAAAAGAATTTTTACCTTTAACAAATTTTTTATGATCTGGAACGCTTTGAATTGCTACAACTTGCGTATCTCTTGCTTTCAGTGCATCTTGAATCCCGATTGTCATAAGCTTAATAAATAGAATCGTAATAAAGAATGAAGCGAGGGTATAAAAAATAATCCACCATGAAAGATTCATTTCATTACGATTTAATCCAATAAGTCCTGCCCAATCATTAGATAGAGAAACAGGTTTGAGTACTCCGTCATAGAGTTCACGCATTTGAATCCCGCCAATTACAATGTTAAGCAACGCTAAATGGATAACGAGTATGAGTGTTTGGACGATATGTTCCATAAATAATACAAATAAGCGGTCAAGTAATAAGACTCGTAAGTGTTTTTTTATAATATGAAAACGGCTAGCACCCAATAATTGTGAACTTAAAATGTAATCTCGTTTCATAAATTCATCAACCTCTGAGGATATATATAAAGAAAGTGTAGGCAGAGCGACGAAAATAAGTACGAGTACTTGATAAAACGTAAATGAAATATTTGGATTTAACCCATCAGCATTTGATGTGATTACAATATTAACGGGGGTGATGAGTATGAATGCGATAAATAGAGTTGGAATATAATAAAAAACTTCTGAGCATGCCTGGAAAAATCTCTTGAGTTTTGGAGCAAATAAACTTAAGAGGATTCCTATACATGTTCCGCATAAAATTCGAAAGAAGCTAATTGCCACGGCTAATAAAATAGTGAATTTTGCTCCTTCTATAATTTGTAAGAAAACAGACTCGCCAAAACGATCAGATCCAAAAGGCGGAATTAACGATGGCGGAAAGGGGGCCTTTCCAAGTAATTCGTTATTGTCATTGTAAAGTAACTGAGGAGGTTTTGGGATGTTATCTTTAAAGAACCAACTATAAATAAAACTAGCTGAAATAAGTATGAATAAATAAGTGAAACCGATTAAAAAGCGTTTTGATTTCCAAATAGATTTCATAATGCTACTCCTTTCAAGTGCTTGTGCCATCTATTCATCATGAATGAGATTATTTGAAAAATAGTATAAAACGGTAAAATAATCATGACCAGTATGATAAATGCAGCGGGAGGTGAAATAAACGCCTTATTAAATAAAAATTGAATAATGCCATCCATATTAAAAACAAATTCTAAAATGAATAAATTAGAAAGTAAGAAAACAAAAATCGTTTTTAAATGGTAGAAGAAGTGGATAGATATATTTTTGAATAAATGAATGCGTAGTATATAACTTGATGAAAGGCCTTTTCCATAGGCAACTTCTACATAATCTTTTCCATGTTCTTCTTTTATGTATAACACCATCATCCGAAACATTTGTAATGTAGGTAAGACCGCTAAAGATAAAATAGGGAGTAAATAAGCTCGATTTTCATTGAAAGAAATAATGGTGACAGGAGATTCCCCGAATTTCTTAAGTACCCATATGAAAAATATTTGTAAACAAATCATCATCATCATATCAGGGACAGCTTCTAATATGAACACAATTCTATTTATCCATTTTTTTATATAATCTTTTGCTAAAAAATAAAAAAATGCCATGCTAGCTGATAGAAAGAGCGCAAGTAAAAAGGCTAAAAATAATACAGTAAATGAATATAGGTAAGGTTCTAAAACGGTTGGGAATAAGGGTGTTTTTTTGAAACTACCAAATTTCGGGTCTGATCCTATAACCACTAATGATTCAGGGGAGAAAACATCCTTTAACATAGTAACAATCTGATTAAAAAAAAGAATTGGTTGAAAGGTAAATCCGTTTTGAGTGATAAATAAATAAGGTAAATTTAATAATAGTAACAGTGATAAAAAAATGGATGAAAGCTTAATTGTGAATTGAGATATTTTATGTAACATTAAATCCCTCCGACATCTTTTTACAACATTATACAATAAAGTTCAAAATATTGTTTTATTTTTCTGAAAAATAAAAATATTATTAGATTTTATTTTATGGAACATATATTTACAAGTTAATAAAATGATAGTAGATTTGAGCTCTATGTCCATTAAGATAAAAAGAAGAGTGAAACTAAAACACTAAAAAGAGAAAAATGCATGCCTAATCAATTAACTATTACTTCCTTAATGTTTTTTTGAAAATAGCCCTTATTTTTCGGACTTGTATAAAAAATAAGGGTCTCTAATCATTTTTCTTATATTGTTTTTCAACACCTTTTTCATGCAAATGAGTAAAAAGTAAAGTTTGGAAGGACTATGTATGAATGTGTTGTTAATGAAAGAAAAATAGTGTGTTGCGTAACGAATATAACGTAACTTTACCGCCGGGGGGAATTTAAATTTAGTATGTAAGTGAAATGTCATGAGGGGAATTATATTTTATTATGAAAAAAATTTTCTTTTTAAAACTTGATTAAAGAAAAAATATTTTATATACTAATTCATGTAAACGGTTTACTAGATCATATTTTGCTAGAAACGAAGGGAAGATTCGCATGGAAACAAGGGGGAGAGTAATCGGGATTGATATCGGTACCACAAGTACAAAAACGGTTGTGTTCACAGAAAAAGGAAAAGTCGTTGCATCACATGCAGTAGATTATCCAATTATTCAACCGAACGTCGGATGGGCTGAGCAAGATCCCGATGTAATATGTGCTGCTGTTTATAAAACTGTAAGCGTTGCCATAGAAAAAAGTGACGTCTTACCAGAAGATATTTCTTCAATTGGTATTAGTACAGCAATGCACGCATTAATTGCAGTAGATGAAAAGGGTGTGCCGTTAACGCGCTCTATCATTTGGGCAGATAATCGTAGTACGAAACAAGCGGAAAAATTATTACAACATATGAATGGACATGAAATTTATAGACGTACAGGTACACCAATTCATCCAATGTCGCCACTATCTAAATTACTATGGATGAAAGAAGAGGAACCAAAATTATATAAAAGTGCTTATAAATTTATTTCTATTAAAGAGTATGTTATTTACCAATTGTTTTCACGCTACGTAGTTGATTATTCTATTGCTTCTGCTACAGGGTTATTCAATTTAGAAACGTTAAATTGGGATGTTGATGTGCTGGAAATGTTAAATATTTCTTCAGAACAATTATCAACCCCAGTACCAACTACATATATTTTATCGGGTATGAAACCGGAATTAGCACAAAAGATGGGTATTCGTGAAGATACTCCAGTTGTTATTGGTGCAAGTGATGGTGTTCTTGCGAATGTAGGCGTTGGGGCCATATCGCCTGGATCAGCTGCAATTACGATTGGAACAAGTGGTGCAGTTCGAACAATTTCATCTAATGTTAATACAGATGAAAAAGGAAGAACGTTTTGTTATGCATTAACAGACGAGCACTGGGTGATTGGCGGACCAACGAATAACGGTGGCATATTACTGAGATGGTTACGTGATGAATTTGGTAGCCCAGAACAAGAAGTTGCAAGAAAACTTGGCATTGATCCGTATGATTTATTAATTAAATATGCGGAAAGTGTACCAGCTGGAGCAGGTGGATTGCTATTTTTACCTTTCTTATCTGGAGAACGTGCACCTTACTGGAATGCAAATGCTCGTGGTACATTCTTCGGAATTAATCTTCAGCATAAACGAGAACATTTTATTCGTGCAGTCATGGAAGGGGTTTGTATGAGCGTATATTCTGTTGCACTCGCAATCAGGGATTGTACAGGGCCACTTACTGAAATACGCGTTTCAGGAGGATTTGCGAAATCTGCATTTTGGAGACAAATGTTATCCGATATGATGGGAAAAGAATTGCTTGTTCCTGAAAGTCATGAAGCATCTGCGCTTGGGGCAGCGGCAGTTGCTTTATATGCTGTAGGAAAAATTGATTCTCTTGAAGAGGTTAAGGATTGGATTGATATTGTTCATCACCATGTACCGAATAAAGAAAATACGGCTATATATTTAGAAATGTTTTATATGTATGAACGACTTTATAATCGCTTGAAAGAAGAATTTGATTGTATAGCTGCTTTCCAACGTAAACAATAGGGGGATTGGGAGAAATGGTAGTTGGAATCGTACTAGCGGCAGTTGTCATACTACTTTTACTTATTACGGTAGTAAAATGGCATCCGTTTGTCGCGTTAATTTTAACAGCAATTGGTGTAGGGCTAGCAATGGGAATGCCATTGATTGGAACTTCACCAAAAGATCCAGGGATTATTGATTCTATTAAACTAGGGCTTGGTAATACGTTAGGGTTTTTAGCGATAGTTTTAGCATTAGGAACGATGCTTGGAAAAATGATGGCCGAATCTGGCGGTGCTGAACGAATTGCTAACACATTAATTGATCGTTTTGGGAAGAAACGTGTTCACTGGGCAATGATGTTTGTTGCATTTTTAGTAGGGATTCCGGTATTTTTCCAAGTTGGATTTGTACTACTAATTCCATTGGTATTTACAATTGCATTAGAAACAGGGGTATCACTTATTACAATCGGTATTCCACTAGTAGCAGGATTATCCGTTGTACACGGACTAGTGCCACCGCATCCAGCAGCGATGGCAGCGGTAGGTATTTTTAAAGCAGATGTAGGGAAGACAATTTTATATGCGTTAATTGTCGGACTTCCAACTGCAATTATTTCAGGTCCACTTTATGGAAAATGGATTGGTGCTCGTATACATAAGGAAGTACCATTAGATATAGCGGAGCAATTTGTTGAAAAAGATAATAAAAAAGAGCTTCCTAGCTTTGGAAATACATTGTTTACAATTTTACTTCCAGTATTTCTTATGCTTGGTGCATCAATAGCGGAAGTTGCATTAAATAAAACGAGTCAACTAGCACAAGTATTACACTTTATTGGAGATCCGATTGTCGCTTTATTAATTGCAACCATTTACTCTTTCTTTAGTCTTGGATATGCAAAAGGTTTCTCAAAAGATAAAGTATTACAATTTACAAATGATTGCCTTGGGCCAATTGCAAACATATTGTTAGTGATTGGTGCAGGCGGCGCATTTAATAAAGTATTATTAGATTCTGGAATTGGAACGACAATTGCAGATATGGCGAAAGAATCGCATATTTCACCAATATTATTAGGGTGGGGAATTGCGGCACTAATTCGAATCGCAACTGGATCGGCAACTGTTTCTATGATGACAGCAGCTGGTATTGTTGCACCGATTGCAGCAAGTACACCAGGTGTAAATGTTGAATTGTTAGCACTTGCAACTGGTGCAGGATCATTAATTTTATCACACGTGAATGATTCAGGATTTTGGATGATTAAAGAGTATTTCGGAATGACTGTGAAAGAAACGTTATTAACATGGACTGCAATGGAGACTATACTATCTGTAGTAGCACTTGGACTCATTTCGTTATTAAATATATTTGTATAGAATGGGAGATTGATTAATATGAAACTAGGTTTAATCGGGTTAGGAAAAATGGGATTCCCATTAGCGGAACACTTATATGAAGACAAACATGAAGTTGTTGTATATGACGTAAATAAAGAGCTTGTTGAAAAGGCTGGGGCTTTAGGGATTACTGCTCGGCATACATTAAAAGAAATGATCGCTGAACTAGAAGCTCCTCGCACAATTTGGGTAATGGTACCTGCAGGGGAAGTAGTTGAGTCAGTATTAAAAGAAGTTTATCCATTATTAGAGGAAGGCGATATCGTTATTGAAGGCGGAAATTCATTCTATAAAGATACGTTACGCCGTGCCGAAGAAGCGAAAAGCTTTGGTTTACATTACGTAGATATCGGTACATCAGGCGGTGTAGAAGGAGCAAGATACGGTGCTTGTTTAATGGTTGGTGGAGAAAAAGAAATTTACGATCAATTAGAACCATTATTTAAAGATTTAGCAGTAGAGAATGGATATTCTTATGCAGGCCGCGTCGGAAGTGGTCATTTCTTAAAAATGGTTCATAACGGTATTGAATACGGAATGATGCAAGCAATCGCCGAAGGATTTGAAGTGTTAGATAAAAGTGATTTTGATTTCAATTATGAAGATGTTGCAAAAGTATGGGCAAACGGATCGGTTATCCGCGGTTGGTTAATGGACTTAACTGAAAAAGCATTTGCAGATGATCCAAAACTTAATGGTATTAAAGGTGTAATGAACTCTTCAGGAGAAGGGAAATGGACTGTGGAAACCGCACTTGAACTTCAAGCGGCAGCACCAGTAATCGCAATGTCATTATTTATGCGCTACCGTTCTCAAGAAGATGATACATTCCACGGAAAAGTAGTTTCAGCTCTTCGTAATCAGTTCGGTGGACATGAAGTTGTGAAAAAATAGGAAATGATTTTGAAAAGAAACTTGTGTATAAGCGCAAGTTTCTTTTTTTTATAGTGTAAGAAATCTCTAATTTATAAATACCAATCAATCATTGTTTTTTTATCACATATGATGGATTCAATATGTATTGATTGAACAATGTGTTCTATATTTTCGTCTTTCGCTAATAAAAAAGTTGTAAAGGAATCAAACATACTCATGAATGCATAATCCATGTTTTCATCAGTAATAATGAACTCACTACAGAAAAGGTCCCAAATATTTAAAGGGGTTGTATCATTTATCTGTAATGATTTGTTTGTAGCAAAGATTGGTTCAGAGAAATATAGATTTTTTGCACCTTTCGAACCAAGGAGTTTTAGTAAATTCTGTAATAAAAATATAGATGTATAATCTTCCGTTGGATAATAAAGGTCTTGTTTAAAGTTTGAATGTAGCTTTTTAGCTAAGTCATCTCTTTTATATTCTTCTGAAAAGGCATTACTGGAAGTTAACATGGCTATTGCTAGTTCTGTGTATGAATTTAGTCCACTATAAGACATTATTTCCTTCCAAGAAACGGATTTCCCATTTTGAATGATTTCTTCAGCACTTGGATATATGTGCTCGTAAGGTCTTTTTCTTACTGAGTTTTCCCACCCTAAAGGCATTTGGACAAAAGGATGAAGTAATATAGCAGCAGACTTAAAGTTGCTTGGTAGTTGTACTAAAATGGGTGATTTGTCATCTAGCCAAATGTAATCCAACAAAATAAAACCTCCTCTTAGACTTTGAAATGTACGGATTCCCGCATTATGTTTTTTTGTATTGATTGTATCAAGTATAAAGCGCTGCATGAAATATGTCCCAACATAAAAATAAGAATAAATAAAATGAAGTTTTCATAAATAGTAAAAGGATGGTTATGTCATCAGTGTAGCTAAGAAATGATGTTACATATGAAAAGAGCGTGTTAATAAAATATGAGGTGGTTAAATGGGAAATGAGCAAGTGAAGTCTGTAAAGGAAGAAAAAAAGTTATGTCTTTGTATGATTGTTAAAAACGAGTCTAGGATTATGGAAAGATGTTTAAATGCTACGAAATCAATTGTAGATTTTGTTTCTATTTGTGATACTGGATCGACGGATAATACACCTGAAATTATTGAAAATTGGTGTAAGGAAAATGAGATACCTGGGACGGTTCATCATGAGCCGTTTCAAAACTTTGGTTATAACAGAAGCTTAGCTGTTTCGTTAGCGCAAAAAACATACCCAGAAGCAGATTATTTATTAATATTAGATGCGGATATGATTTTAGAGGTTGATCCGAATTTCGATAAAACGAGCTTAACGGAAGATCATTATCTAACATTGCAATATGATGTTCATATTAAATATTGGCTTACACGTCTGTTAAAAGCTTCTTTACCATGGAAATCTGTCGGTGTTACTCATGAGTATTGGGATATAGATCGTTCCAAAGTTGGAGAGAATTACAATACGAGAGTAGCTAGACTGGAGACGCTTGTCGTTAATGACCCTGGTGATGGTGGAAGTAAAGCGGATAAATTTGAAAGAGATGAGAGGCTGTTGTTACAAGGGTTGAGTGATCCAGAAACAACGCCAGATTTGCATATAAGATATTTATTTTATTTAGCCCAAACTTATTTTCATTTAAGTCAATTTGAAGATTCGATTAAATGGTATAAAAAACGAGTGGAAGCAGGAGGATGGGTTGAAGAGGTGTTCTATTCGTTGTTGCGAATAGGGTTTTGTTATGAACAATTAGCAAACCGTGCAGCAAATAAACAACATGAAGTAACAGAAGCAGATGAAATGGAAAATGCTAAGACGCAAGAAGAGCAATATTCAGCGCTAGCTATTTTTTATTTTCAAAAAGCGTGGGAATATAGACCAACTCGAGCTGAGCCATTATACCAACTTGCAAGAATGTATCGATTAAAATCTCAAAATAATATTGCTTTGATGTATGCCCTGCAAGGGAAGGAAATTCCTTTTCCGAATAATGATCTTCTATTTGTAGATTATCATGTGTATGATTACTTATTTGACTATGAAATTTCTATAAGTGCATTTTATATACCACATAAAAAACATTTAGGTGCAGTATCACAAAAATTTTTGGAATCGAAAAAAGAAGAGCTACCGTTGCATATAGCAAATATGGTAGAAAGTAATGCGAAATTTTATTAAATACAATTTCGGTTAAAGGAGTAGTGGAGTAATAATGGAATTAATACGATGGGCGCTAGAGCTAGGAGAATCTGTGCATGGAAATACGTATGAAGAATTGTTGCCACTACTAGATTATTATTATGATCGTGATCATTTAAAAGCGTATTGTATCGCAAATCTTCTGTTAAACATGGACGTATCAGATGAACATCAGCAAAGAATCGAATTAAGAAGGTGCATTGCTGCTTATTATGCTGGAATATATAAAGTAGCAAAAAAACATGCAAAGGATCTTTTACTGAAATATCCGGATGTGGATTTATATAAGAATAATTTAAGGCTAATGGAAGCTTATTTGAATAAAGAATATGATTATTGTTTGTTTATATGCCCAAAGACGTATGGTAGTTTTATAGATGTTGCGCGAGCTTTGAAATGGCGATTGGAGCAAGAGGGAAATACAGCAATCATATCAGAAACAATACTCGAAAATGTGGGGAATACAATTGTTTTTGGAGCGCATACATATGCACATAGCCCACATCTCCTTCCGAAAAATGCAATTATTTATAATTTAGAACAGCTATATGAAGGAAGCCCTTATGCGCATCCTCTTTATTTAATGTTATTAAAAGATAAGGAAATTTGGGATTATAGTAAACAAAATATAGAATGGTTAAAACAAAGAGGAGTAGGAAAAGAAATAAAACATGTAGGCATGAACTATGCACCAACTTTAGAAATAAAAAAAGATGCATTTGATGAAGAATTAACTGAAGACATTGATATACTGTTTATAGGTGCTCTTAACCCAAGACGGCAAGCTATATTGGATCAATTAAAAGTCGTTGCCCCGAATTTAAATATTGTTTTTAAAAATAATGCGTGGGGAATTGTTAGAAATGAGTTAATTGCCAGATCTAAAATTATATTAAATATCCACTTTTACTTATCTGGTATTCTTGAAACTCCTCGAGTTTCTTATGCAGTGGCAAATAAGAAATTTATTATTTCGGAAAATAGCAACCCAGAGGACGAAATAGATTGGCCGGGAATTGTATTTACTCCGTATGAAAAAATAATAGAAAATATTATGAAATATATAGCATTGCCAGAAGAACGTATCAAATTAGCAGAAAAAGCGTATAACCATTTTGAAGCTAAAAGAAGTAATGGCATACTGAGCAATAAAGAGAAAGAAAAGTAAATGTGAAAAACTCATACTTTCGTATGAGTTCTTTTTTCGTCTATTATACTATTTTATTAAGCTAGTTCCCTCTTTATATTGTGTTTTGTATAGAAATTTCTGATAATATATAAGTGTAACTTGAAAACAAAGGGGAGAAATAATGATGAAACTAGTTGTTATTAACGGTACACCAAGAAAATTCGGTAGAACTCGTGTGGTAGCAAAATATATTGCTGACCAATTTGAAGGGGAGTTATTCGATTTAGCAGTAGAAGAACTACCCTTATATAATGGGGAAGAATCACAACGTGAATTAGAAGCAGTAAAAAAATTAAAGGCGTTAGTGAAAAACGCAGACGGCGTAGTGCTATGTACACCTGAATATCATAATGCAATGAGTGGGGCGTTGAAAAATTCGCTAGATTACTTAAGTAGTAGTGAATTTGTTCATAAACCTGTCGCATTACTTGCAGTTGCAGGAGGCGGTAAAGGTGGAATTAACGCATTAAACAGTATGCGTACTGTTGCTAGAGGGGTATACGCCAATGCCATCCCAAAACAAGTTGTGCTTGATGGACTTCATGTACAAGACGGTGAACTGGGTGAAGATGCAAAACCATTAATTCATGATTTAGTTAAAGAATTAAAAGCATATATGGGCGTATATAAAGAGGTGAAAAAGCAACTAGGGGTTGAGTGATATGTCATCTCTTTATAAAGATTCACGCTTGTATTTCATTCTAGGGGCCAATAGTCTATCAGCTATTGGTTCCGGTATTGTAATGATAACGATTCCGTGGTTGTTAATTAAAGAGAGTGGAGGAGAGACAACGTTTGGTTATGTTTCCATCATCTCAACACTGATTATGTTTTTGTTAACTCCGTTTATCGGGCAAAGTATTGATCGTTTTTCAAGAAAATCTTTATTATTATGTAATGAAGGTATTGGGATAGCCGTAATCGGAATAATGGTTATATGGGGATTTGCTGGGCAACCTTATCATTCTATTCATTATATTCTAATATATATAGCAGGGTCATTTTACTATTTATTATTTTATCCTACAATATTTGCGTTCAACCAAGAGATATTTCAAGCAGAACATTATAAAAATTTAAGCGGAACAATGGAGATACAAGGACAGTTAACTCAAGTTATTTCAGGAGCCGCTGCTAGCTTCCTTATTGAAATCATTTCTTTAAAATGGATCTTGTTAGTAGATATGTTAACTTTTGCAGGAGCCTTCGCCCTTTTCTTGTGTATACCATACGTAAAGAAAAAGGAAGTAAAAAGGAAAGTAACATTTAAGAAGCAATTGTTCGAAGGAATTCACTTTATGAAAAAACGTCCTAAGCTCTTTTGGTTCTTACTTGCTACTTATATGCCATTTATAGGTGTCATGATGGCAAATTATTTAATACCGGTTTATATTTCGGATATACTCAAAGCTAATGCCTCTGTATACGCAATAGAGGGCATGATGTACGGTGTCGGAGCGGTTGTTGCAGGGATCTGTATTCCACTCATAATGAAATATGTCAAAACAGAAGTTTCAATCGTTATGACGATGTGCATTTATGTAATTTCAATTACCGCAATGATTATTGAACCTTCCGTAATGTTGTTATATGGACTAGCGATTTTTCATGCGATTGGAAATGCGGGGACAAGAGTGGCGAGAAATGTATTGATGATGGAGGAAATCCCAAACGAAGTAATGGGACGTGTAGACAGCTTATTTCGATTAATTGGTACAGGAATAAGAATTGTATTATTAATGCTGTTTACAGCTGGTGTATCTAAAGCTGGGGTAATGCTCCCGTTTTACGTACTTAGCTGTATATTGATTCTATCATTAGGAATTGCCCTTTATTATGTATATTCACAACGTAAAGTAGGGACGAACGTTTCTAATAAATCAATCATATAAAGTGAAACTAATAATCAGTAGGGGTTTTCTTCATCCCCACTTAACTTTTTTGCTTTCGCTGAATTTTGAGGTGGGGGTCTTACTGCCTATTAAAGCGGGATAAAAAGTACTTCTGCCTTCCTATCTATTTCTGTATAATAAAAAGAAAGGGAGTGTAAACGTATATATGAACAAATGGATATTACTTATAATCTTATTATTACCACCACTATACATTCTTTATATGACCTTTCGAATGAAGAAGGTTGCCCGTGAAAAGTTGAGCCATCACTCTCCGTACCTTCTTATACTGGGTGCAAAGTTATTTGGAGATAGACCGTCTTTATCTCTTCAAAATCGTTTAGATGTAGCGCTGGAATATTTATATTCTCATCCTGAGGTAAAAGTAATTGTGTCAGGCGGCCAAGGGGAAGATGAAGATATACCAGAAGCTCACAGTATGAGAAACTATTTAATGGTACATGGTGTAGATGAGAGTCGTATTTTAATAGAAGACCAATCTACAAATACGTATGAGAATGTAAAGTTTAGTATAGATTTATATGATGTGAAACATGCGGTAGTTGTAAGCAATACGTATCATTTATATAGAACGAAAATAATTGCGAAGCGTTTAGGTATGAAGATGGAGGCACTAGCTGCTGAAACGCCAATGCGTTCTAAGAGAAAAATGTATGTGCGTGAATATGCCGCTATAATGAAAACAATATTGTTAGACCGTTAAGAGCTCAAATGTGAGCTCTTTTTTTGTAGAATAATGCGTATCATTTGAAATGAATTCCATATTCCAGCAAAATAAAGGAAACAACGATAAAGGAGTTGTATTTGTGATTCAGTTTAATCAAGTGTCAAAATCATATGAAGATGGCACAAAAGCAGTGGATTCATTGCATTTAGAAATTAAAAAAGGGGAATTTTTTGTTCTCATTGGTCCGAGTGGTTGCGGGAAAACAACGACAATGAAAATGATTAATCGTTTAATTGAAACGACAGAAGGCTCAATTTTAATCGATGGAAAAGATATTCAAGAATACAATATTAATGAATTACGCTGGGATATAGGGTACGTGTTGCAGCAAATCGCTTTGTTTCCGCATATGACAATTGCTGAAAATATTGCAGTTGTTCCTGAAATGAGAAAGTGGAGCAAAGAAAAAATAAAAGCTCGTGTCGATGAGTTGCTACAGATGGTCGGATTAGATCCAGACGTATATCGTAATCGTATGCCTGATGAATTGTCAGGAGGGCAAAAGCAGCGTATTGGTGTCGTACGGGCATTAGCAGCAAATCCGAAAATCGTTCTTATGGATGAACCGTTTAGTGCGTTAGATCCGTTAAGTAGGGAGCAGCTTCAGAAGGATATTGTACAATTGCAAAAGAAAATTCAAAAAACAATCGTGTTCGTAACACATGATATGCAAGAAGCATTATCACTTGGAGATCGCATTTGTATTATGAAAGAAGGAAAAATTGTTCAATTAGATAAGCCAGAAGAAATTATACATAACCCAGAAAATGAATTTGTAGAAGAGTTCATTGGAAATCGTGGGCGACCTTGGTATGAGGGGAAAAGTATAGAAGATGTATTGCCACTTGATGAAAGTATGCGGATAGAAGGGGAAGCACTATCATTACATTCTTCTTTACAAGAAGCATTAGTTCGCCTGCGAGCTGATGAAGTCGTTCCAGTTGAAGAAAATGGTCGATATGTTGGAGCTTTAACAAGTCGTCATATTGTCAATTATATTGTTGAACAAATGAAGGAAAGAGGCTAAACAGTGACTGATTTTATACAAACGTTTCAAGAACGAAAAATAGAATTACTAACTGCATTAAGTGAGCATTTACAAATATCGCTTATTTCATTATTTTTTGCAGTAATTATTGCGGTACCGCTTGGCATTTTATTAACGAGAAAAGAACGAATGGCTGAGTTTATTATAGGAACTTCTGCAGTTATGCAGACGGTGCCATCACTTGCATTACTCGGATTATTAATTCCGTTAGTAGGAATCGGAAAACTGCCAGCCATTATTGCATTAGTTGTGTATGCACTATTACCCATTTTACGCAATACATATACAGGAATACGGGAGTTAGATGAATCTTTAATCGAAGCAGCGAAAGCTATGGGGATGAATAGCTGGAGAAGACTGTGGAAGGTAGAGCTTCCTCTTGCTTTACCAATTATTATGGCCGGTATTCGTACGGCAATGGTATTAATTGTTGGAACGGCTACATTAGCAGCGCTTATAGGTGCTGGTGGGCTCGGTAAACTCATATTACTCGGTATCGATCGGAATGATCATGCGCTTATCATTTTAGGGGCCGTACCAGCCGCGTTACTCGCTTTATTCTTTGATGTAGTACTTCGAGTGCTTGAGAGGCCAAAACGCTCGTCTAAGCGTGTTATATTGACGATATGTATTGTTTGTATAATGGTTGCTTCTCCATTTCTTTGGAATACAGAAAAGAAAGATATTGTTATTGCGGGCAAACTTGGATCAGAACCTGAAATTTTAATTCAAATGTATAAGCAACTTATCGAACAAGATACTGATTTACACGTACAATTAAAACCAGGTCTTGGAAAAACAGCATTTGTATTTGAAGCGTTGAAATCAGGAGAAGTAGATATATACCCTGAGTTTTCGGGAACAGCTTTATCTACTTTTGTGAAAGAAGAGCCAAAAAGTACAAATCGGGATGAAGTATATGAACAGGCTCGCGTTGGAATGGAACAGAAATATAATATGGTTATGTTGAAGCCGATGGAGTATAACAATACATATGCACTAGCTATGCCGAAAAAAATAGCAGATCAAAATAATATAAGTACAATTTCTGATTTAGGAAAAATTGCACAGAATGCGAAAGTAGGATTCACATTAGAATTTGCTGATCGTGAAGACGGTTATAAAGGAATGCAAAAATTATATAACTATAAGTTTTCAAATGTGAAAACGATGGAACCAAAATTACGTTACAGTGCAATTCAATCAGGGGATGTGAATGTAATTGATGCATACTCAACAGATAGTGAATTGGAACAATACGGACTTAAAGTGCTAAAAGATGATAAAGGGTTATTTCCACCATACCAAGGTGCACCTTTATTAAGAAAAGAGACGTTACAAAAATATCCTGAACTTGAAAAAGTATTAAATAAATTATCTGGAAAGATTACAGATGACGAAATGCGAAAAATGAATTATGAAGTGAATGTAAATGGTAAAAGTAGTGAAGAAGTAGCGAAACAATTTTTACAAAAAGAGAACTTACTTCGTTAAATTTACAAGAAATATACAAATTTATACGTATGAAATGACCGTTCATTACAAAATGAACGGTTTTTTTGTGCATACTTATACATTTTTTCAAAAAAGTATTCCATTTTTCTTCATTTTCTTTTAGAATAAGTAATGTTTTCCTGAAAAAATATAAGAGAAGCGTCTATTAGAGAAAAAGGTGACTTTAATAGTTGAACGAACATAACACCTAGAATGACAGATGGGGTGGTACAAATAGAAAAGAAGTTAGGTTTTTTTCCATTAATTGCATTAGTAGTTGGAACAATGGTTGGTGGCGGTGTTTTTAGTTTACCGCATGATTTAGCAGTAGGAGCAAATAGTGGCTCTATAATAATTGGCTGGTGTATTACAGCGATGGGAATGATTCCACTCGCGCTCGTATATCAAACGTTAGCAAGAAAAAAACCAGAGCTTGAGGGCGGAATTTATAGTTATGCACGTGCTGGTTTCGGTGAATATATTGGATTTAACAGTGCTTGGGGATACTGGCTAGCAGGAATTTTAGGAAACGTTGCAACAATCATGTTACTGTTTAGTACATTAGGCTATTTCTTCCCAATTTTTAAAGGTGGAAATAGTGTTGCGTCTATCGTAGGAGCATCACTTTTATTATGGACACTTCATTTTCTAATTTTATTTGGTATTCGTGAAGCATCTATTATGAATGTTATTGCAACAATAGGGAAATTGGTACCAATCGTATTATTTATTGTTGTAATGGTAACAGCGTTTCGCTGGGATACATTTACACATGATTTTTGGGGAGAAGGAACTATTTCAGTTTCCTCTATACTCGGTCAAGTGAAGAATACAATGCTTGTAACTCTTTGGGTTTTCATCGGGGTTGAAGGAGCGGTAGTATTATCTGGAAGAGCGAAAAATAGTCGAGATGTCGGTAAAGCGACAGTATTAGGACTTATTTTAGTAATGTCTATTTATATTTTAATTTCTGTCTTGTCAATGGGAGCGATGACAAGAGGAGAGCTTTCTGTTTTAGAAACGCCGTCAATGGGACATGTATTAGAACATGTTGTTGGGACGTGGGGCGCGGTAGCGATTAACATCGGGTTAGTTGCTTCACTTGTAGGTACATTAATAGGTTGGTTTTTACTTGTTTCTGAAATTTCCCATGTAGCAGGAAAAGATGGCGTGTTTCCGAAAGTCTTTACGAAAACAAATAAAAAACAAACGCCGCATATGGCATTATGGATCTCAAATGGCGTTGCCCAAGTTATATTTATAATCGTTCTGTTTTCAGAGTCAACATATCAAATTATGTATTTCATAGCGTCAACATCAATTTTAGTACCATATTTATTATCAGCGTTATTCCAATTCAAATTAGTAATTACAAATGAACTAAAAGATGCAAAAGTGAAAAATGGTTCGCTAGCTTTAATTGCTTCACTTTACTCTATATGGCTTATTTATGCAGCTGGTTTGAAGAATTTATTGCTCGTTTCAATCGTATACGGGATTGGAATCATTGTTTATGTGTATGCAAGAAAAGAAAAAGGAAATCGTTGTTTTACTGGTATAGAGAGATATGTAATGTGTGCAATTGTCGTAGCAGCTGTTACATCTCTTTATATGTTATTGACTGGAAACATAAAAATGTAAAAGTCCTTTTCATTTAAAGGGCTTTTTTCTTTGTCTATAGAATATTTAATACATAAGATATTCAGGAGGGATGAAAATGGAAGAAAAAGAACAGTTGAACAGAATTGTTGATTTAGCGAGTGAAGTAAGAAAAGTATTAGTGCAAGAATCTTTTTTTAATCATCATCCTGAACTGCGAGGAGTGATTGAAAATTTAGCGAGTGCGGTAGAGAATTTGGCGGAATTACAGCAACATAAAGATGAAAACGCTGAAGATCGTTTACGATATGTACTTGCTAAAATGAAAATTGCTCATAATGCCATCTTACAAGAGAAAAACGCATTTCCATCTCATTAATATACGATTTCATTTTGAACCTGGCGGATAACGTCAGGTTTTTTGTTTCTAGTTTTGCGTTTCTTTCATACACTAAGAATAGTATGAAAAAAAGAAGGTGACGAAGGTGAAATTACATAAAGCTCTTCAGCCAAGTTTTATAAAACGAATGTACTATATGAGGTTTATTGGGAAGTTTACAAAAGCAGAGAGTGAGAAGAGTGGAGAGAATTTCTTTGTACAATGCCTATCGCCAATACCATTCACATTGCAAGAGCAATTGAAAAATGAACCATATGTATTTGAAGGTTTATGTAGCAATAAAAAGAATGAAAAAGTCTTTTCGGAATTAAAGAAAAGAAAACTAGAAAAGCAATTGATTATGTTTCGTCTCTATTATGAAAGAGGACATATATACGTGGAGTTAATTTGTACAGAAGAAGCGCGAGAAATAGCAAACGGTTATAAAATGATTCCAGTACCTAAAGTTTCCGATTATAAAAAGGGAGAGTCTTTAGAAAGAAAACTTAGTAATGGTTATTTGTCATTTCTAATGCCAAAATATCCGAAAGACTTTGAGCCTCCTGAATTATTGTGGCATGAGGGAAGGTTATATGGAAATATATCTTTAAAGTCATCGTCAATTAGTTCAATCGCATATTTTGAACAGCAGCGGGAATGTAAGTATATAGAACTTAATGACTGGATGAAGTATGTAGAAATAGCGGTAGAAGATCAATTATATTTTGTAAGCAATCATGTGTATGAGCAATTAAAAAAACGAATAACTGAAGAAGGTAAGCTTGTAGAGGTAGAGGAAATAAAAGTGCAAAAGGATGAATGGGAATGGGATGAGCGTGAATCCGTCTTTTTACAGTATGTGAAAAGTTTTGTACGTAATAAAGGGCTATATTTGGATGAAACAGATATTTATAACTTTCATATAAGTACAAAAACAAATATGTTGACGATTCTGGGTGGTATACCAGGTGCTGGAAAATCCCGTTTTGTGCAAGCTTATGCAGAAGCACTTGGATTACAATACGGGGAAGAATTGGTTTGGATACCGATTTCACCATCATATCAAGAACCACATGATTTACTTGGTTACCTTCACCCAAATGGTACTTTTATTGAAAGTGAAACAAAATTAGTTAGGGCGTTAATGAAGGCAAAAGAAAATCAAAATCAGCTGTATATAATCGTTTTTGATGAAATGAATATGTCACATATTGAGCATTGGTTTACTCCATTTCTATCTGTTCTTCAACTTGAAAAGCAAAATCGTATTTTAAATTTATATGAAGGTGTGCAAGAAAAAGAAAATCCAATTCCGCCAACAATTGAAATTGGAGAAAATATTATATTTGTTGGTACTGTGAATTTTGATGAAACGACGAAGGAGCTCTCAGATCGATTATTAGATCGGACGAATGTAATAACTTTACGAAAGATTCCGTTTTGTGAGATGTGCATGGAGCAAGAGAAAGTTGTATTACAACCACCTCTGAAAGTAACTGCAGGAGAATTTCGCATAAATTGGGTCAGGAATAAAACGATGATTGAGGTGTTTTCTGAAGAAGAGTTAGAGCTATTAGATAAGTTACATGGTGTATTGTCATCACACGATACGTCAAAGGGAATTTCTTTTCGATGTGCAAATGCAATTGCTACTTATTTGCAAAATATACCGTTCCAAAATAGTCATTCTTATATGATTAGTAGAGAAGAAGGATTTGATTTACAAATAAAGCAACGTGTATTGACGAAAATAAGAGGGACTGAAATGATGGTTGGGTCTTTACTTTCAGAGGAAGTAAAAAGGGGTGCAACATTAGTACCTCTTTTGCAATCTCCACTTGCAAACAGAGTATCTACATTTGAACACTCTATAGCATATATAAGAGAAAAGCGTAGAGAACTGGAGTTGTATGGCTATGCAAAATGATGGGCGATACGAAACAGAAATCGTTGATACGAAGGAAACGCTTCCTTTTGTATTAAAGTTAATTATTGGAACGGAGTCAAAAGGAGAATATATTTTATTAAATCGTCTTTGTACATCTGCAACAGCATTAGTTCAATGTATTTATAAAGTGCAAGAATTAAAACCAATTAGATTGCAATACCATTATGAAAATCCAATGAATATTACTTTTATATGGAATAAAGTATATGAAGGACAGAAAAATGTAAAAGAGACAAAATATGAAATAAATGAAAAAAAACAAAAGGTATTAATATATGAACATGGGAAAACGGAATTCTTTTATCCATGGCGTTGTGGTTTATATCATTTTGAGGTGAATATAGAAGATCGAACGTACTATGGTGCTTTCCAAGTCGTCCCAAAAAACTTTTTTGATGATCAATTTGAAATGATTCAAAACTATGTGAAGTCAATTTTAAATGAGTTGATTTTAGATAGAGGTTATTATAAAAAGACTTTCTCTGCTCTTAGTGATATTGAAGATTCTTCTTATTTAGTGTTACTTAGAAAGTTGCCACAAAAAATGAAAAAGATAAAGCAAATTTTTAAGAAAATAGAATCGCGTTCAAAATTTATACATGAATATAAATGGGAAGAAAAGGAGCGGAAAGCAACGAGGAAAGGAGCGGTAGTGGCGGAAAGAAAACCGTATGCAAAATATTATAATCGTAAGTTTATCGAACAAAAAAATAGTATGGAAAATGCATTTCTTAAATTTAAAGCGATGCAATTTCATCTTTATTTACTTGAAGCTGAAAGTTTTTTGCGTCAAACAATTGATATATTAGAACAAGCAAAAAAGAAGAAATCAGAAGAATTTCAAGCTGTAAAAACGATTATACAAACAATTGAGCGTAATGGATCAGTGACCGATAGAGAGAAACAAAAATATAAAAATATACATTTACTAAAAGAGGCAGATTTACGAAAAAGTTCTATGAAGATACAAGAATATAAAATTTTAGCTCATTTTGTACATAATAGTGTACAATACTTTCATACTTTAATGCATTCTCCATTTTGGAGAGAAGTTTCTGAAACGGGTAAGATGAACTCACATAATTTACCGATACCACATCAACAATTACTACAGCATTTAGATTTACTTCCACAATATACAGATCAATCTCCATCTTTATTATTTGTTTATAAACCAACTTTTTTAGTGTATGAATATTACGCTTTTTTTATCGTTATTTCCATGTTAGAGCAAATTGGTTTTGAAGCTAGAAATTCCATTCGTGAACAAATACAAGAGCATTTTTATGTAGATGGATTACAAGATGGAACGACAGTAGTTTTACATCGAGATGATATGAAAGTCCATGTGGCATTTAATGATTTAATTGAAACACATCCTCTTATTGCGTTAAGTAAAGGGAGTAATTTTTATAATGGAGAAGACACGAAGAAGCCAGATATTCGATTAGACTGTTATGTAAAGGAGAAAGAGAAATACGTATATCAATCTTCTATTATTATTGAAGTGAAGTATAGCCCAATGTACAATATTTTTCAGCACGTTGGGAATACGAAAGCAACTGAGCAAATGTATAAGTACTGGTCTATAAAATTTGTAGAAGAACAGGAGGGAAAGCGAATCTATCATCGAAGGGCCATTTATGAAGTCATTTGTGTATACCCAGGAAGTCATATGCATAGTAAAAAAATTGAGTCTGGATGCGGTGTTTTCTTGCAATTATACCCATATAAAACGAAACAAGGAGAAGAGAAATTAGCGGGAAAACATGGAATGGTACAAATTTTTGAGAAGTGGTTAAAAAGCATGAAGAAGTAAAAGAAATCCTTTTTTATAAAGGATTTTTTTAGATTAAGAAGAATTATATGCAGTATGGGAGACAGCTTCATATGATATGAATTTGCAAGTGATAGAAATATATTTTGAGAAGAACGATACATGAGGGATAAAAGGCGATTATGATGGAATTTAATTTATTTTGCAGAATATAATAAGGCGTAAATGTTTTTAGTTGCATACGAAGATTTGTTCTTATATGATAGATAGTGAAAGCGTTATCAAAAACAAAGCGGCGATGGGAAAGGCGGGGAAATATGTTCCAGCGTGTTCAAACAAAGGAAGAACATTTTTGGTTCGAGCAACTATGGGGAGATTTTTGTGAAGAAAGAAACTTAATGTTCGTAGAACGTAATTTAAATCCATCACGATTTTTATTAATAGAAGATGAACATCATATCGGTACAGTAGAATGTATTAAGTATACGGTACCAGAACAATCAAATTCTGAGTTTTTCTATCCGTTTTCTAAAAATGATTTAGTGAAAGGTTTGCAAAATGTATATGAAATAGGCAAGTTAAGTATCGCGAAAACGTCTCGTGGGAGAGGACACTTCAAAAGACTAACAGCTATTTTATTTATGCATGCATTAGAAACGAAAGCAGAATGGTATATCGCAGCGGTTACAAAAAGAATGTATATGTATTTATTAACACTCGGTTTCCCAATTGAACCGATAGATAAGCCATTTCAATTTCATGATACTTTACAAGGTGTACCAGTACGAATTCATGCCCGAAAAGGGGCTACGCATTTGTATTCTTTAAAAGAATTTCGAGATGTAATTCAAGGAAATGCTCATGCACAGGCATTAATCGCAGAATACAGTAAGAATATTATGTTAACCAAATAACACGAAACGAATATGTATAATAAAGAGAATGCGATTTTAAAATGAAATCATTCTTCATGAAAAAGACCCTTATTATTTTAATAAGGGTCTAAAAATTATAATCCAAATATACTAAAAATCATTTTACGGCGCTTCGGTTTCTTTTCACGTTCATATATTGGTTTTGTATCGGGAGTAATATATATTGGTTCTTCTTTCTTGAGGGTAGCTTCTAGTTTTTGAATTCGCTCTAACATTTCCTCCATTTCACGGCGATGTTGTAAAAGTTGGTACGTAACAACATCATTTGCCTTATCTTGCATTTGTTCTTCCATTCGATCTAGTCTTCTTGTAATTGTGTTTAATTGAGCGGTTAATTGCTCAAAATCATGTGATGATATGTTTTGAACAATTGTATTTACTTGAGTTTTCAATTCTTCAACATTATTTGATGATGTTTTTTGAGTAGGGTGAGTGTTTTGGGACTTCTCTATTTGTGAAAGATGGTATTCTAACATTTGGTCTAAATCATCTTGTGTAAAAATAAAGTGACCATATTTATTTTTTTCTATAGTAAGATTTAATTGTTGTGCAATCCGGACAACAGCCTTTGGGCTAACACCTAATTTTTTTGCGATAAATGGTGTTTTATATTCCAAAATAATCCCTCCTATATATATCCTGTTGAATGATTTCGATCTATGAAGTAAGTTCCCTTCCAGTGTGACAAAAGAAGTGTGGAATCGGCAAAGAAAGTGTTTTTTCACGAAATGAAGCTAGGAAGAATATATCGTGAATATAAAAGTTTTTATCTTAAAATTTAGAATCATTTGACTGAGGGAAATGAATTAGATTATCATAATGATAAATATCTTTTTTATGTATGCATATAATATATAAAAAGGTGGTTGCTAATGTAGAATTTTGTTAGAGTATTAGAATGCTTACTTCACTTGAATAAAATTAAGTAGGAGGTGGCTTCCTTGCTTACAATGTAAGTAAGGAAAAGTATTTGGACATATATAGTATAAGTATAGTGATTGTTTTAATTGCCTTAACGGCATTTTTCGTTGCAGCAGAATTTGCAATTGTTAAAGTGCGAAGTTCACGAATTGACTATTTAATTGCAGAAGGAAATAATCGCGCAACATCTGTCAAAACAGTCATTACAAACTTAGACGAATATTTATCTGCTTGTCAGCTAGGAATAACAGTTACAGCACTGGGAATTGGGTGGTTCGGTAAACCTGCGTTAAAGCAAATGTTTGACACACTTTTTGTGAATTTGAACATTTCTACTCAACTAGCAGATATCTTTGCTGTAATTTTAGTGTTTTTGTTTATTACATTTTTACATGTTGTAATAGGGGAATTGGCTCCAAAAATATTTGCCATTCAAAAGGCTGAACAGGTGAGTTTATTTGTTGCTAAACCGTTAACTTTCTTTTATCGTATGGCGTTTCCATTTATTTGGCTATTAAATGGATCAGCCCGAATAATTACGAAATTGCTAGGGCTGAAACCACCGAAAGGGCACGATGAAGTTCATTCAGAAGAAGAATTACGGTTATTAGTTTCAGAAAGTTACAAAAACGGAGAGATTAATCAGTCTGAATATAAATATGTAAATAAAATCTTTGAATTTGATGATCGTATAGCAAAAGAGATAATGGTACCCCGAACTGAGATGCATATTATAAGTAAAGAAATGCCTGCTGAAGAAGCGTTGCAAAAAATGTCTCGGGAAAAATATACGAGATATCCAGTTGTTGATGGCGACAAAGATCACGTAATAGGCTTTGTGAATTTTAAAGATATTTTCACAGATTTTGTGCAGCATAATGCGGTTAGTAATAAGAAAGTAGAGCAATATATTAGGCCGATTATTTTAGTTATCGACTCCATCCCAATACACGACTTATTTTTAAAAATGCAAAAAGAAAGAACACATATTGCTATATTGATAGATGAATATGGTGGTACGTCTGGACTTGTTACTGTTGAAGACATTTTAGAAGAAATAGTTGGAGATATTCAAGATGAGTTTGATACAGATGAACAGCCAGAAATTCAACAAGTTAGTGAAACGAAAACAATACTAGAGGGAAAAGTACTTGTTAGTGAAGTAAATACGTTATTAGGTTTAACGATTGATGATAATGGTGTTGACACAATAGGTGGATGGATTTTAACGAAGAATATAGAAATTGCTGAAGAGGATTTCATTGAAATCGAAAATTATAAGTTTTGCGTGAAAGAATTAGATGGACACTATATAAAGAGACTAGAAGTTACAAAAACTGTAGAATCAATTGTTATTTTAGAAGATGAACAACAAATTTCATTACAAGAACAAATTAGTTCGTAGACTCTGCTAGATGGCAGAGTTTTTTTGAGCATAATGTTTTTTGCAGAATAAGGGCTATGTTACAATGACATAAGTCATACCTTTCACTAGGTGAAGTATTGTTGTATACATATATTTGAAAGGGGAAGAATTATGAAAAAGCATTTATACATAAATGGAGATTGGAAGTCTGTAAATACGTATAAACCATTATATGCACCATACTCTGAAGAAACATTAGCGGAAATCGCGCAAGGAACGGAAGAAGATGTAAAAGAGGCTGTTATTGCTGCAAAGAATGCAATGAAAGAAATGAATAGATTATCTGCATATGATCGTGCGACTATTTTAGAGAAAGTCGCACAAAAAATGAATGAAAGAAGAGAAGAATTTGCAGAGATTATTGCAAAAGAGGCTGCAAAACCAATACGTGCTGCAAGGGGAGAAGTAGATCGTACCGTTCAGACATACAAATTTGCAGCTGAAGAAGCGAAGCGTATATACGGTGAGACACTGCCACTTGATGCAGCACCTGGTGCAGATGGGCGCATTGCATACACAATACGAAAACCGATTGGGGTTATAGGAGCTATTACACCATTTAATTTTCCATTAAATTTAGTGGCACATAAAGTGGGCCCTGCAATTGCTGCTGGAAATACAGTTGTATTAAAACCAGCTGATCAAACGCCTCTATCATCTTATGCATTAGTTGAACTATTTGAAGAAGCAGGATTGCCAAAAGGGGCTTTAAATATTATTTCTGGTCCTGGTTCAACTGTAGGAGAAGCAATAGTTACAAATGATGATGTTGCTTCCATTACTTTTACGGGAAGTCCGAAAGTTGGACTTGGAATTAAGGCAAAGGCTGGGTTAAAGCGAGTTACGTTAGAACTAGGATCGAATGCTGCTGTTATTATTGATGAAGATGTTGAATTAACAGATGAATTAATTGAACGAGTAAAATGGGGAGCATTTGTTAATAATGGACAAGTTTGTATTTCGGTACAACGTGTTTTTGTACATGAAGAGAGAATGGATGAATTTTTATCTAAGTTACAGAAAGCGATGGAAACAGTTGTTGTTGGTGATCCGTTGCTTGAGGAAACGGATGTATCAGCTTTAATTTCGAAAAAAGATGTCGAGCGTATCGATAACTGGGTGCAAGAAGCAGTTCAAGAAGGAGCGAGCGTTTTGTATGGTGGTAACAAACGTGATGAAAGGATTTTTGAACCAACCGTATTAACGAATGTTCCAGAGCATGTATCTGTACAGTGCCAAGAAGTATTCGGTCCACTTATGACAGTAAATACATTTAAAGAATTTGATGAGGCCATAGAGCAAGTAAATCATTCACGTTATGGTCTACAAGCAGGCGTATTTACAAATAATTTGTTTAAAGCAATGCGTGCAATTGATGAATTAGAAGTTGGTGGTGTCATGATAAATGATATTCCAACGTTCAGAGTAGACCATATGCCTTACGGTGGTGTGAAAGAAAGTGGTACGGGGCGTGAAGGAATTAAATATGCAATCGAAGAAATGACAGAAATGAAATTAGTGTGTATTAAAAAATAAAGTAACTAGAACTTAAACATCGCAAAAAAACGAGCAGGAAATGTTTACGATTCCATACTCGTTTTTTTGTTTATTTGACGTTTCTTAGAATGATTTCATTTAATCAAGTGTACCTTTTACTTCATTTCTTGTTTGAAAATAGCATCTTCTACATAAATTTGTTCTTTGTCGACAGCAGTGCTATGAGATAATACTAAACCGATTGGTGTTTCTATACCTTTATTTTGAACAATTGTAAAAGGAACATTTTTTTCATTCGCTAATTTAATGTATTTTGATAAATGTGGGTAAGCAATGCCACCATTTAGGAATATTTGTAATGATTGAGAAGAGCGCATACTACTAGCTACTTCAGAATATACATTACTTTGCATTACTTGACCGATAGTTAAAGCGATTTCTACACGCTCACGTAATGTAGTTAAATACATATTACGTTCTTCTGGTTTGTTCTGCTTTTGGCCGTAAATGCCTTCTTGGAGATAATCTTCCACATTTTTATTTACCATATTTTTCACACCTTTCCTTTTCTATTGTACGAAAGAATGAAGCAGGATGCAAAAAAAGTCGCATCGAATATAAAAAATTTGAATGAAAGGAAGGAAAATGGAATGTAACAATCTAAACAATTAATAAAGTTATAAAAATTTTATCAACACATATTAACAAAATGTGACAATAATCTATTAACGAATCATGTTTTTTGTGTTAATATTCAAAATATAAAGGGTGTTCGTCGCATGGAAATGGAGGAATGGAGGTTTTTCCAATCGATAAGGATATTAAAGAAGTATTTTGTTCGCACTTGAAAAACAACAGGCACCAATTCGTTGAGAACTGGAAAAACAAAATGATAATTTCCGATAAAGATCCATTTAGACTAGAAGCAGTTCAAAATGGAGAGGATTTATTAGAGTTTATTATTGAACTTACTATGGAAGAAAAAGATATAAATTATCTTCAGCCATTATGCGAGAAAATTGCTATTGAACGTGCAGGAGCAGATGCGAATATAGGTGATTTTGTTTATAATGCAAATGTGGGAAGAAATGAGCTTTTCGAAGCGATGTGTGAATTAGATGTTAGTGCACGTGAATTGAAACCAATTATGGCCCAAATACATACTTGTTTTGACAAATTAATTTATTACACTGTTTTAAAATACTCGGAAATTATATCAAGAAATTTAGAGGAGAAACAGCAATATATTAACGAAACACATAAAGAAAGGCTGACGATTTTAGGGCAAATGTCAGCTAGTTTTGTACATGAATTTCGTAATCCGCTTACTTCCATTATGGGGTTTGTCAAATTATTAAAGGCAGACCATCCTAGTTTATCGTATTTAGATATTATTTCTCATGAATTAGACCAATTAAATTTTCGCATTTCGCAATTTTTACTCGTATCGAAAAAAGAAATGTGGACTGAATCTGAACGGTTTTGGCTAAATGATTTGTTTCAAGACATTATACAGTTCTTATATCCAAGTTTGGTCAATGCAAATGTTTCTATTGAAAAGAATTTGCCATATCCAATTCCGCTTACTGGTTATCGGAGTGAAGTGAGACAAGTATTTTTAAATATATTAATGAACTCAATTGACGCTCTTGAATCAATGAAAGAAGAACGAAAAATTATCATTGATGTATTTGAAGAAGATCAATCGATTCGAATTGTAATAAAAAATAACGGGCCAATGATTCCAGCTGAAAATGTAGAAACGATTTTTGAACCATTTGTAACTACTAAAAAGTTAGGAACTGGTATTGGGTTATTTGTATGTAAACAAATTGTAGAAAAACATAATGGGTCCATCATGTGTCGTTCAGATAATGATTGGACAGAATTTCAAATTGCATTTCAAAAATAAACAGTCTACACCAAATCAATGGTGTAGACTGTTTTAATTCGTAAGTATAACGGCTTCTAATTTAGGATCTTTCGTTGAATAACCTAAAATTGAAATTGTATAAATAATGTTCGGTTCGACTTTGAAATCCGGTATAGTTAGCAAGACACTTTGATTATCTGCGAGTGAAACTTCTATATCCGCTGTACCAGGGCTAACTTCTAAAAAATCTGTTATTTGTTTAAAGAGTACATTTTCAAATAAATGATCGCCACCTTTTAAACTTACATTTACAACAGAGGTATCGGGAGAAAAGTGCGCAAAGCGTATTTTTGCCTGGCCTGCTGGTAAATGAGTATTATCAAGCATAGGTTGTAATTGTAGATGATTATCACTATTTATTGCAGCAAAAGTATAAGTGTGATTTCCCATTATTGGTACTAAAGCTGAAAAGATGGGCGTTTCATTTCCGACAGGAACAATATCTATTCGGTACTTACCTTGTACTAATGTTAAATAGGGACTAAATTGTTTAAATGAAATATTTTTAATTACCTTTTGCCCATTTACTAAAATGTCAACGGCAGGTGTATTTGAAGCTGAATGAAAAAATCTTATGTGCGATGGTAAAGCAGCTTCTTGTGAATCTCTTTTTTCGTATGCCTGTACAAGATTCGTAAGCGCATCATAATATTTCATATATAGTTCTACATATTTTTTTGGATTATGAAATTGATAGTAACGAGCGAGCTGTTCGTAACGTGCAGCTTCTTGTCCATATTTTTCGATTTCAGATTGAGACATGAACATTCCTCCTTTGTCATCATTAAAACTATATGCTTAGCAAGAATGAGGTTATGCGAAAAAATTGTTTTTTAAAGGAGAAAGGTTGAAATTAATAATAAGTATTTTTTAAGGATAAGTTAAGTTTAGGTGAACGAGAGTTATAATTTTCTAGAGGATACAAAGATATATCATCCATATTGGGTGATGAAGTGTATATTTCGAAATGAAAAATTTGAGGGCATAACACGTGACATGTCGAAACCATGTCCTGAAACCCTTAGGAAACTAGGGATTTTTTTAATTATGGGCAAATACACATACAAAGTAATAATTGTCCTACATAAATTATAAAGGAAAGGTAGTTTGAAATTAAGGAAAGGAATGAAACCTTGGGATGGGGATATCCCGCAAGGAATTGTGAATGGAGTTATGGGCGGTTTTGTGCTTTATACTGTAGGATGAATTGTGATTTTGTAATACTATTGTTTCTATTTACGTTAGCAAGTGACGGTATTAACTGATAAAAGAGCGTCGTGCCGAACTGATTAATGTGGTTAATCGGTTCTTTTTTTATCCGACTTTAATGGGCAGTAAGACCCCCATCTCAAGATTCAGCGAAAACAAAGAAGTTAGGTGGGGGGGCAACTGCCCATAAAAGTCCGATTGGTGAGGGCTGATAATCAGTGGGGGATGAAGAAAACCCCCACTGATTAAAGTTTCACTTTATTGTATAAATGGAGGAGAATGCATGTGAAATATTGGGTTCTACAAAAATAATTGCTATGCATTTAGTAGGATTAATTGTCGAGATTTGTTTAAAAATATGCAATATAAAGTAGGAGAACAGGAAGGAGTTTAAAGGGAGTTTCGTCGAAGTTTACACAATGTCGGCATTTGAGAGAAGCTGACATTATGTTGGAAAAATATTTAGTGAAGCGTTAATTTTATATAAGGGAGGGTTATTTGAGCGTATAGATAAGGGTTGGTCTTTAATTTAAGTTCTGAATTTTCTGTTTTTAAATTGATATTTAGCACTCATTTGTATATTTTATAATAGTTTTTTGATAAATTCACTGCTTTCGCAGAGGGTTCTTTTTTATGAAAGAAACGTCAATTTTCTTCATATATATATACAAATTGGAGAAATGGGGGAGCGCTATGCGCGATTACTTAATTAAACCACTTGTTGGTCAGCCGTATCCAATGATTTCACATGGAAAAGGTGTGTATTTGTATGATCAAAACGGAAATAAATATTTTGATGGCTCGTCAGGAGCAATTACGGCAGGTATTGGGCATGGCGTAAAGGAGATTGCGGATGTAATCAAAAAGCAAGCAGAGGAGATTGCTTTCGTTTATAGATCACAGTTTACGAGTGAACCAGCTGAAAAATTAGCTAAGAAATTAAGCGATTTAAGTGTAGGAGATTTGAACTGGAGCTTTTTTGTAAATAGTGGTACGGAAGCAAATGAAACAGCTATGAAAATTGCAATTCAACATTTTCAAGAGCGAGGTATTCAAGGGAAACATAAAATTTTGTCACGATGGATGAGTTATCACGGTATTACGATGGGCGCCTTATCAATGTCTGGGCATCCACTGCGTAGACAACGTTTCGTGTCAATTTTAGAAGATTATCCAACTATTCCAGCTCCATATTGTTTTAGATGTCCAGTGCAAAAGGTATATCCAACTTGTCAGCTTGCTTGTGCGACTGAACTAGAAAGATCAATTGAAAGAATTGGAGCAGAACATATTGCAGCTTTTATTGCTGAACCGATTATTGGAGCAGCTGGAGGTGCAGTCGTTCCGCCGAAAGAATATTATAAAGTTATTAAAGACATTTGTAGTCATTACGATATTTTATTTATTGCTGATGAAGTAATGACTGGGCTTGGTCGTACTGGCGCATGGTTCGCGATGGAGCATTGGGGTGTAGAACCAGATATTATGACCCTTGGTAAAGGTTTAGGAGCTGGATACACACCGATGGCAGCCACGGTTGTAAGTGACCGTGTTATGGAGCCGATTTTACGAGGGTCGCGTTCTGTTATGAGTGGGCATACGTTAAGTGCAAATCCATTATCTGCAGCAACAGCTCTAGCTGTTATTGAATATATGGAGAAACATAATCTACCTGAAAAAACAGCGGAAAAGGGAGAGTATTTAATAAAAGGATTACAGAAAGTTCAGCAACAATCGACAATCATTGCTGATGTGCGCGGAAAAGGGTTGCTGATTGGTGTAGAATTGCAACCGTTTACAAAAGCGTCGGAACTTATTTCGGTTGCAGCTAAAAATGGTCTTCTTTTATACCAAGCTGTTTCAGGGCAAGCAGGAAAAGAAGATAGTGCACTGCTTGTAGCACCGCCAATGACAACTACATATTCCGAGTTAGATGAATTACTTTCAATTTTTGCAAAAAGTGTTGAAGAAATGATGCAAAAAGGAGGGCATAGTATCGCATGACAACTATTACGAATACATTCAGTAAATTAAAAGAGATAGAGGAAGTAATTTCTTTATTCCACGATGATATGACATTAATGTTTGGGGGATTTGGGGGGATTGGATCCCCTCCATCTTTAATACAGGCGATTTTAGAACAAGGAGTTACAAATTTAAATTTAATTGGAAATGATACAGGATTTCCTGATGTAGGAATCGGTCGTCTCGTTACGAATGAAAGAGTAAAATCATTAATTACTTCTCATATTGGATCAAATCCAAATGCAGGAAGACAACTAAACGAAGGAAGGTTACAAATTGAGTTTTCTCCTCAAGGAACATTAGCAGAGCGTATTCGCGCTGGTGGTGTAGGACTTGGTGGCGTATTAGTTGATGTAGGTGTTGATACGGTTGTAGAAGAGGGAAAACGTACTGTTGAAATGAATGGTAAAACATATTTAGTTGAAACAGCATTAACTGCTGAGGTTGCGATTGTATACGCGAAAAAGGCGGATCCGTTCGGTAACCTTGTGTTTGATAAGAGCGCTCGTAACATGAACCCTCACGTAGCTATGGCCGGGGATATAACGATTGTAGAAGCAGAAGAAATTGTTCCACTTGGAAGTTTAGATCCAGAAGAAATTGTTGTCCCAGGAGTATTTGTAAATTATATCGTACCGTCGGAAGGAGTGAATTGGAAATGGGTATGGGCGTAGAAGTGAGAGATAAGATTGCTAGACGTGCAGCGAAAGAAATACAAAATGGTATGATTGTAAATTTGGGAATTGGTATACCATCACTTGTACCGAATCATTTGCCTGACGATATAAACGTTATGTTTCATGCAGAAAATGGAATTGTAGGTATGGGACCTACGCCAAGTAAAGGAAATGAGGACGAAAATTTATGTAACGCAGCAGGTTTGCCAACTTCTCTTATTACAGGAGCAAGTTATTTTGATAGTTGCACAGCGTTTGGGATGATTCGAAAAGGTTTACTAGATATAACGATTCTTGGTTCATTACAAGTAAGTGAGAATGGTGATTTAGCAAACTGGATTGTTCCAGGGAAACGCGTTCCAGGTATTGGAGGAGCAATGGATTTAGCTCAAAAAGCGAAGCGGGTCGTTGTTGTGATGAATCATGTCGATAAATACGGAAATGCAAAAATTGTTTCGGAGTGTACATTACCATTAACTTCAAAAAAATGTGTGGATTTAATTATTACGGATATGGCAGTAATGGAAGTAACGCAGGATGGACTTATTTTACAAGAATTGATGAGCCCATACACAGTGGAAGATATAAAACAACATACAGAAGCGGATTTTAAAATTGGCTCTAACTTACTAGTAATTGAATGAGGGGAGATGTAATATATGGAGCAATTAAAAAAACAAGTTTGTGATTATATTGAGAGTCATGAAGAAGAAAGCGTAAAATTTTTAAAACGATTAATTCAAGAAAAGAGCGTATCTGGTGATGAAAGTGGTGCGCAGGCAATTGTGATTGAAAAATTACGTGAGCTAGGTTTAGATCTTGATATATGGGAGCCATCATTTTCTAAAATGAAAGATCATCCTTATTTTGTATCACCGCGTACAAGTTTTTCAGATAGCCCGAACATTGTGGCAACCCTTAAAGGAAGTGGTGACGGGAAATCTATGATATTAAATGGGCATATTGATGTCGTACCAGAAGGAGATGTGAATCAGTGGGACCATCATCCTTATAGTGGTGAGAAAATAGGAAATCGTATATATGGTCGTGGAACAACAGATATGAAGGGCGGCAATGTCGCATTAATGCTTGCGATGGAAGCAATTATTGAATCTCGTATTGAATTAAAAGGAGATATTTATTTTCAAAGTGTAATAGAAGAAGAAAGCGGCGGAGCAGGAACATTAGCAACTATATTACGAGGATATAAAGCGGATGGTGTCATTATTCCAGAGCCAACAAATATGAAGTTTTTCCCGAAACAACAAGGATCCATGTGGTTTCGTCTACATGTGAAAGGGAAAGCAGCACACGGTGGGACGCGTTATGAAGGAGTAAGTGCAATTGAAAAAAGTATGTTTGTTGTAGAGCATTTGAGAAAGCTGGAAGAGAAGAGAAATGAGCGAATTACAGATCCATTATTTAAAGGAATCCCGATTCCAATTCCAATTAATATTGGGAAAATTGAAGGCGGTAGCTGGCCAAGTTCTGTTCCTGATTCGTTAATTTTAGAAGGAAGATGCGGTATTGCGCCGAATGAGACTATAGAGGCAGCAAAAGAAGAGTTCGAGAATTGGATCGCTGAATTAAATGATGTGGACAATTGGTTTGTTGAAAATCCTGTAGAAGTCGAATGGTTTGGAGCAAGATGGGTTCCTGGTGAACTAGAAGAAAATCATGAGTTAATTACAAAGCTTGAACATAACTTTGTTGAAATTGAAGGGAACAAACCGATTATTGAAGCATCACCGTGGGGGACTGATGGAGGTTTATTTACACAAATCGCAGGTGTACCAACGATAGTATTTGGCCCAGGAGAAACGAAAGTAGCGCATTATCCAAACGAATATATAGAAGTTGATAAAATGATAGCTGCCGCAAAAATTATTGCATGTACATTACTAGATTGGTGTGAGGTGAAAAAATGAAATACTATGAATCTTTTAGAAAACAGACGAATGGCTATACAGTAGAAGGCGTTTTGGACTATTTTAATAAACGTATTCGAGTAGACCACTACACAGGAAATATTGAGAGAATCATCCAAACAATTGACGAATTAGCAGAGAAACATTCTTTCACTAAATGTATTGTTAAAGGAAAGGGAGAGCATGTTTCAACATGGCTCTCTTTCGGTTTTTTATTAGAAGCAACATTACCACATTATTTTCAAGGTCACGATGCATACTTCTTCGTGAAATTTAATAATGATGAAAGACGAAATAGTATTCATTGGGCTGAGGAAGATACCATTTTAAGCGGTGTAAAAGCAAAAGAAGTAAAGGAAAAAATAGTTCCGGAAAAATTTCTATTAAGAAAAGCGACAGAAGAGGACGCCGAAGAATTAGCAGCTGTCTTTGGAAAAGTATTTGAAGTGTATCCGACTCCTTTAAACGAAGCGAGTTATGTAAAACAAACGATGAAAGAAGACGATACAATTTACTATGTGTATGAATTCGAGGGGAAAATAATTAGTACAGCGTCTGCAGAAATGAATATAAAAGAAGGAAATGCAGAATTAACGAATTGTGCGACCTTACCCGAATATCGTAAACATGGGTTTATGAAAAGTTTATTAATTAAGTTAGAAGAAGAACTTCAAGAAAAATCGATTTTCTGTTCTTATACAATTGCTCGATCGCTTTCTTTCGGAATGAATGCAGCCTTTCATCAGTTAGGCTATACGTATACAGGAAGATTGGCGAACAATTGCTACATTTTTGATAAGCTGGAAGATATGAATATATGGGTAAAAGATTTGTCTAAATAGTACGTTATAAAAATAGAACGGAATCGTCATGCTTATAATCGCACATAGGTATGCCGGAAATTCGGCATAGTATTTGCTGGATTTTCGGCAAGAGGGGGGATGACATTGCTAGCAGTTTCGACACAAGAAGTCATTGAAGCGATTTTGGGCAGTATTGATGAGGCTATACACGCAGTAGATGAAAATGGTATTACAATTTTCTATAATACTGTAGCTGCAAAACACGATGGATCAAAAATTGAAAAAGTGTTAGGTAAACATTTGTTAGAAGCGTTCCCTTCTTTATCTAGGGAAACAAGTACGTTGATGAAAGTATTAGATACAAAAAAACCAATCGTTCATCAAGTGCAGCATTATCAAAATTTAAATGGAGAAGACATTTGTACAGTAAATACGACGCTACCTATTTTCATAGATGGAAATATTGCTGGAGCTGTTGAAATTGCAAAGGATTATTCGACAGTACAAAAGCTTACGGATACAATAGTCGATTTGCAGTCGAAAATAAAGCGGTCATCTAGAAAAAAAGCGATTAAAAAGGATGTTGCATTTGAGACGATAGTGACGAATGATGCTCGGTTTAAACAGACGAAAGAATTAGCACAAAAAGTAGCACCAACTGATGCGAATGTTTTAATATATGGGGAAACAGGAACAGGGAAAGAGTTATTTGTACAAGCGATTCATGAAGCTTCTAAGCGGAAGAACAAGCCGTTTATTGCACAAAACTGTGCTGCTTTGCCAGAGTCTCTATTAGAAAGTTTATTGTTTGGAACGACGAAAGGTAGTTATACGGGGGCAACTGAACGAGCAGGATTATTTGAACTTGTAGATGGAGGGACATTGTTTTTAGATGAACTGAATTCAATGCCACTCGATTTACAAGCGAAAATGCTACGTGTATTAGAAGATGGTGTTATTCGTCGTATTGGTGATAATAAGACGAGAAAAGTAGATGTTCGCGTTATTACCGCAATGAATCAGCCACCAGAAATATGTTTAAAAGAGAATAAAATTCGCACTGATTTATACTATCGATTAAATGTCTTTTCATTATATATTCCGCCGCTCCGTGAAAGAACGGAGGATGTATTATTGTTAGCGTCTTATTTTTTGAAAGAATATAATAAAAGTTATAAAAAAGGTGTACTTCAAATGGATAAGGAAGCGAAGGAAAGACTACAAGCTTACCAATGGCCTGGAAATGTTCGGGAGTTAAAACATACGATTGAACATGCTGTCATTATTACAGAAGGGAATACATTAACAGCTAATTGTTTACCGCGTACATTTCGGAAAGAGAGTTTTCCAAAGAAGAAGGGCATATTGCCTCTTAGAGAAGCACTTCATCAAACGGAAAAAGAATTAATAGATCAAGCGTTAATTGAAACGGAAGGGAATATATTACAAGCTGCAAAAATGTTAGGTATCCCTCGTCAGACGCTTCAATATAAACTGAGTAAGTACGACAAAACCGCCGAATAATTGGCGGTTTTTGTGTGTTTGCACCAATAAAAGAGCGTTTACATATATAAAAAGTAATGAATATGATAGTATGTATGAATTTCATACAGTGCTTAAAAATATTTTTTGCGCTTATATAATAGGGTTCTCCGTACATTTACTTATCAATGAAGTAAAGTTGGCATAACTATTGCTTATATAAAGGGTGAGCGTATAAAAAGGGGGAATAGCAATGTTACATGATGTATACAAACCAAATCGTCACTGGAAGGATATCGAATTATGGAAAGATGTTACTGAAGAGCAATGGAATGATTGGGTTTGGCAATTAACGAATACGATCAAAACGTTAGATGACTTAAAGAAAGTGATTAACTTAACACCTGATGAAGAAGAGGGCGTTAAAATTTCAACGAAAACGATCCCGTTAAATATTACACCGTACTATGCTTGGTTAATGAATCCTGATGACCCACGCTGTCCGATTCGGATGCAATCTGTACCGATTTCGGAAGAGTTATATAAAACAAAATATGATTTAGAAGATCCGCTTCATGAAGATGAAGACTCACCAGTTCCAGGGTTAACACATCGTTATCCTGACCGTGTATTATTCTTAGTAACGAATCAATGTTCTATGTATTGTCGTTACTGTACACGTCGTCGTTTTAGTGGACAAATTGGAATGGGTGTGCCGAAGAAACAATTAGATGATGCAATTGCTTACATTCGTGAAACACCACAAGTACGAGATGTATTAATCTCTGGTGGTGATGGTCTTCTTATTAACGATAAAATTTTAGAATATGTATTAAAAAATTTACGAGAGATTCCGCATGTTGAGATTATTCGAATCGGAACGAGAGCACCGGTAGTATTCCCACAACGTATTACAGAAAACTTATGTAACATTATTAAAAAATATCATCCAGTATGGTTAAATACACATTTCAATACATCTATTGAAATTACTGAAGAATCGAAAAAAGCATGTGAAATGTTAGCAAATGCTGGTGTTCCAGTCGGAAACCAAGCAGTAATTTTAGCTGGTATTAACGACAGCGTTCCAATTATGAAAAAACTTATGCATGACTTAGTGAAAATCCGTGTACGTCCATACTACATTTATCAATGTGACTTATCTGAAGGCATTGGTCATTTCCGTGCACCAGTTTCTAAAGGTCTTGAAATTATCGAAGGTTTACGCGGACATACGTCTGGTTATGCAGTACCAACATTCGTTGTTGATGCACCAGGAGGAGGCGGTAAAATTGCGCTTCAGCCAAACTATTTAATCTCGCAAAGTGCAGATAAAGTTGTACTTCGTAACTTTGAAGGTGTTATTACAACGTATCCAGAGCCAGAAAGCTACATTCCAGGAAGAGCAGAAGGATACTTTAAAGAAATCTATCCAAACTACGAAGAAAAACGTTCAGATGTTGGTATCGCGGGTCTTATGAGCGATAAGAAATTTAACCTTGTTCCAGACGATTTACAGCGTATGAACCGTCGTAAAGACTATGAAGATAATGAAACGCATGCATCATTAAAAGATAAACGTGATAAGCGCGACCAATTGAAAGATAAAAAATATCAAGCACAAATGGCTAAATTAGAAGAAAACGACAAAAAAACTGAGGGTGATGCAGTATGAATTGTATGTGGTGTGACAGTACAGAAGCAAAAGAAAGCTTAAATACTGTATTTTGGGAATTACCAGATGGTACGAAAGCCATTGAAATCCAAGAGACACCATGTATTTCTTGTTCCTCATGTGGTATGGACTATCAATCAGATCAAACAGTGAAAGAAATAGAAGATCAATTGTTTTTAATTTATACGAAAGATTTACCAAAACAACTAACATATGAAGAATTAATGGGAAGACCACGCTTATTAAAAAGAAATTATTTCGACTTTTAACCAGCTTTTATGCTGGTTTTTTTCTTTTTTGCCTTGTATAATGTACCCAAGTTAGAAAGGTAGGGAATATTTTTGAAAAAGACATTTTACCACTATATGATGAAGCATCGTGCAGCTTTATTTAGTAATGAAATATCGAATTTAGCAGAGGCAATGTATGATGATTTAAGCTTTCCAAAGCAATCTGAAGATTACGATGAAATTAGTTCATACTTAGAATTAAGTGGAATGCTAGCAAGTATGTCTATATTTGATGAAGCGTGGGATTTATACATACAAGATAGATAAAACTATAAGAACTTTTTTTTGACGAGAAGCTAGTCTATTTGCTAGCTTTTTTTACGTTGTAAATAAATTTTCATATGGTGATATTTTTTATTGAAAAAATTTATGAATATACGCTTCTGTGATAAGCGTTTTGATGTAGGTTGCATATACTGTTATCAAAATCACGACGTCAAAAAAAGGAGAGATATAGATGGCAAGGAAAAAGCAACCTAAATATAACGTAGGGGACATAGTCGTGATTACGCTATATGGAACCGTTGGTAAAATCACAAATATGAAGGTTTTAGATGGAGTTTACGTATACGAAGTCAATAATCACGATGGGTTTTACGTAGAGCAAACATTGCAGCACGTTACAGAGCAAGATATGAAAAAAGGTGAAACTGAGTGGATTGAATTAAACTATAATTTCACATTTGGTGATCTCGTGCAAGTAACAGGATACGATAAAGATGTGTTTCGAATTGTTGGTTTTCGTACAGAAGTATGGAGATATAAAAATGACGCATGGGAAGATACAATATATGAACTATCACGAATTACGGATGGTGAATGGTTAGAAGCGGATGAGTCAGATTTAACGTTACTTGCTAATGCTCAAACGGCAAATGCAATTTTGAAGAAAATGAAACAAGATAAAGCAGGTATGAATAAATTAGATTTAGGAAAATTAAAGTCAATTAACAACTCAAAAAAAGTGAGTGTTAAGACAAATCGTCAAGAAATCATTGATGGATTACTTGATATTTATAACGATTACCAATTGTTATTTGATACATTTAAAGATGAAGAATACAAAATTGTTATGGATGTTGTTCATAATTATTTAGTTAAATTGACAGAGAAAAAATAGTTAACTAGAAAGAGAGAATGAATTGAACAACAACATATGCAGTATAAGGTATGCCTACAACTATTAAAAAAATAAAAAGCCATTTAATAAGAGAGTCTGCCCATTGATCTTCATGCATGAACTCTTCTTTTGTTTGCCCTACTTCTTGCGTTACCTCGTATTGATATTCCATAATTATTTCCCCCTTTTAATAGCTTGTACTACCATCGTATGCACCTCGTCCAAAGGATATGACCTATAAAAAAAGAAAAACTATTTTTCTAATCTCATATACATAATTTTGAGATTTTTTCATAAAACAGAAATAAAGGAGTGATGCTCATGAAGGAAATTGAAGTCGTAATTGATACGGAAGAGATTGCGGAGTTTTTTTATGAGCAACTAATTGAAAGAGGATACGTCCCAAAACGAGAAGAAATTGAAGATCTTGCAGATATTACATTCGAGTACTTATTAGAGAAATGTATGATTGATGAAGTTTTTGATGAAGAGGATGAGTGAAAGTAACGACGGGCCTAACTCGTCGTTTTTTACTCTTTACAAACTTGTCACAAATGTAGCCAGCAATAGTTGGTATAATTAAAAGAAAATTTTACTCAAGAGGTGAAGGGATGTTCAAAAAAATTATTGATTCTTTATTAGGAAAGAAAAAATATCGTTCGTATTCTAGTAGTGATTATCGCCATAGAGGTCGCTCTTATTCAAGTAGCGATTATAAACGACGTTCATCTGGTTATGGGCATCATCATTATAAAAGAAAACGTAAAAGCCGTAGCTTCTTTTCAAGTAGCTAATGAAATGGCGTCGTATACTAGCTTTATTAGATAGACCACTACGAAAAAACACAATTGTCGCAGAACGTTATAAAATTGAATCAGTAATTGGAATGGGAAGTTATGGGGTTACATATGTCGTTAATGATTTACAAATAAATAGATATAAAGTCTTAAAACAATTAAGACAAAGTAAACAAAGATATGAGTCTGGTAGAAAATCATTTGAGCATGAGAAAATGATTTTACAAACATTAAACCATCATGCAATTCCTAGTTTATATGATCATTTCGTATGGGAGAAAAAAAGCTTTTTTGTGATGGAATATATGCCTGGTAAAAATTTCGAGGATTATATTTTCTCGGATGGGCATGTATATACAGAACGTGAAGTTTTTAAAATTTTATATGAAATATTAGAAATTGTATCAGTTTTTCATAGTAAAGGTATTATTCACCGAGATTTACGCATTCCAAACATATTAATGAAAGAAAACGAAATTAGTATTATTGATTTTGGATTGGCGAAATTGAAAGGTGAGGGGGATGAACGAGCTACAACTTATGAGGGTGAACAAGCTTTGATGCGAGAAGTTCACTTTCGTAGCGATTTTTATGCGCTTGGTCATTTCTCATTATTTTTATTATATGCAGGCTATGAATCTAATGAAAAACATGAAAAGCCATGGTATGACGAATTAACATTGGAAAATTACAACCGTGAAATGTTGATGCGTATGTTACAAATAAAAACGCCGTACTATGAGAATGTACAAGATTTAAAAAAAGATGTAGCTTTTGCTTTAGAAAGGATGGAGGATCCATGTTTCAAAAGTTTTTAGCAAGCGTTGGTATCGGTAATGCAAAAGTAGATACAGTTCTTGAAAAAGATGAGTATATTGTTGGTGAAGAGATATACGGAAAGGTTCATATAACTGGAGGTTCCGTTAGCCAACAAATTGAAAGCATTTACTTAACGCTATCAACATCGTATGTACGAGAAGTAGATGATAAAAAAGTAACAACAACATATGATTTAGAGCGAGTTCGTTTAACAGAACCTTTTTCTGTTGAGCCGAATGAAAAAAGAGAAATTCCATTTTCATTTAAAATGCCGCTTGAAACACCGCTTACTCTTGGAATGAAAACAGTGTGGGTTCACACAGGCCTTGATATTAAACGTAGTATAGATCCAAGTGATCGTGATTACATTCAAGTGTTGCCAAATGCGCTATTAAATAGTCTGTTAGAGAGTGTGAATCAATTAGGTTTTAAAGCGCGTCATATAGAATGTGAAGAATTACCGTATCGATTACGTAAGCAAGTTCCATTTGCACAAGAATTTGAGTTTGTTCCTGTTTCCGGAGAGTATTATGGGAAATTAGATGAACTAGAATTATTAATTTTACCAAGTGCTTACGATCGCCTAGAGATTATTATGGAAGTAGACAGAAAATCTCGCGGATTAGCAGGTTTATTTGCAGAAGCACTTGATCTTGATGAGAAAGTGATTCGCTTTACAGTAACGAATGAAGACATTCCAACGATGAAAGAAATAATTAACAATTATATTTTTTAATAAACTATGCATAAAAAAGAAATGGAGAGGAAAACTAAAACAACCGCTCCATTTTTTTGCATAGTGAGGTTATGTATGTGAAACGATATCGACATTTATACTTGTTAAGTTTTACGCTACTCATTTGTTTTGTCGTATTATCACTTTCGTATCATACCGCTTGTATTGAGAAATTTGACAATATAGTCGCACATTTTATTCAAAGTTTTCGAAACGATTATTTGACAGCCTACTTTACTTGGGTGTCGTTTATCGGTTCCAAAAGAATATATTTTCCGTTACTCATTATTCTTGTAATGTATTTTCTCGTTAGAAAAAAGTTGCTTAGTGCATTACTTCTAACAATTAATTATTATGGATCTCGTTATTTAAACAGTATGCTTAAACTATGGTACGAGCGAGCAAGACCTGATGTAACACAGCTTGTTACTGCAACTGGATATAGTTTTCCGAGCGGTCATACGATGAATGCTACTGCTTTTTTAGGATTTATTGCATACGTCACGATTACAGAAGAACGTATTACGTTGCATAAAAAATTGTTGATTATTTTTATAGCGAGCTTTGTTGTATTATCTATTTCAGTTAGCCGAATATATCTTGGCGTTCACTATCCATCTGACATATTAGCAGGATGGGCAGCTGGCGGTAGCTGGCTCGTTTTATGTGTTATATTTCATAAAACGTTCATTAAAAAAGAACCTATGTCATAATAGGTTCTTTTTCCATTGGTTCAACATGAATGTGCGCATGATAAATGCCAAATTTTTTCCGAAGCATTGCCTCGATGTTGTCAGTAATACAGTGACTTTCTCCAACATCCATACGAGCATCTACCTCGATTGTAATATCAACGTACGTTTGATTCCCGTACATACGAGCGCGAATATCTACGATGTTTTCTACGCCACCAATATGTTCAATCGCATCAGCGTATTCTTCCATCTTATCTGGATCGATTCCATCCGTTAACATATGAGAAGCTTCTACGAAAATCTCCCATGCAGTTTTACAAATAATAAGACCGACAATTAAAGCAGCAATAGGATCTAAAATAGGCATTTGGAACTGCGAACCGACAATACCTACTACTGTACCAATACTTACGAGGGCATCTGATAAATTATCCTTTGCAGCTGCTTCTAATGATTTACTTCTTGTTCGTGCTGCAATCTTTTTCGTATATAAATACACACAGTACATAACGACAGCAGAAAATAAAGCTACCCATGCAGCAAGTACATTAGGTGCAGCTTGTTTCGGATTTAAAAAAGATTGAATGGCACTAATAACAACTTCTAATCCGACCGTTGCCATAATAAAAGAAGCAACAAGTGATGCAATTTGTTCTGCACGCGAATGCCCATAAGGATGATCTGGATCACGAGGTTTCCGAGAGATTTTTAGACCAATTAATATAGCTAAAGAAGCACCGATATCCGTTAAGTTATTTAAACCGTCAGCACGTAATGCGCTAGAGAGGGTAATATAACTGATGATGATTTTCATAGAGGATAAAAATATGTAGGCCATAATGCTGACAATTGCACCTTTATCAGCTTCTTTATGAGAAAGAGTATCCATTTTAATCACTCACCTTTCTACAAGGAATTTCTTTCTATAATTAGAGTATCAAATGAAAGTCGTGTGGGTCTATACAAACATTGTTGACTTTTTTTAGCTTTTTAAGAAGGGGATAACAAAGTTTCGTGAAGGAAAAATATGTTGTAAAGTGCAAAGTTAGGATATGAACGCGATTTTTTAAGGGAGGAGAAGGGAGTTCAAATATGTTCAATTCTGACAGCTGATTTTTAAAAAATAAAAACCCTCTAGAAAATATTTTTCAGAGGGTTTTCATCTTAGTATGCTTCTAAAAACTCAGTAACTTGCTCTTCAGTTTTTGCATTAGCACTATGTAAGTGGCCTAGCTTCTCGCCATTTTGATATACAAGTAAACTTGGAATACCCATTACTTGATACTCTTCAGCGATACTTGGGAACTCATCTTTATTAATAGAATACCATTCAAACTTATTGAACTCTTCCATCACATCTCCAATAAAGTTGTCCATACGTACACAATCTGGACACCATGTAGTAAAGAACTTAACAACTACTGGCTCCTCGCTTGCGATGATGTCTTTGAATTCCTGTTCTGATTTGATTTCTTTCATGTTTTTGACTCCTCTCAATGTCAATCGGATATGCTAGTATTTTTATGCAATATCTTCGACTGCTTCTATGTCCTGATCATTCATTTGTGATTTTGGATGTACACCTTAAATCCTAGTAACGAATATTAGGAACCTCACTTTTCTTTATAAGCTTTTTCATGAGCTATGTCAAACTTCTGAAATTACATGGGTTACCGTTATATGGCGGACAAACCAAACCGTAGTTGTTATAGCCTTCAACCATATCGCTCTTTTTCCTCAGAAATTTTTTGCAGATGGTCATTTAATGCCATTAAAGTAATGTCAGGCAAACCCAGCAATCTATTTCCTATAGATGTTTTAGGTTTATGAAGTTTTTTTGTGATATGAGAGAGGGAACGATTAATAGATAAAGTTCTTCCTTCAAAATCAATATCCTCCTATTACTATCAAATCATTGATTAGCGGTATCGTCATGATTTGCCGATTTTATACAGCTCAAATGAAGATGATGAGTGTTCACTTGAAACGTATATTGATGGGGAAGATCACGATGAAATTGACAAGTCAATAAAATACTAACTCATCGATTACGCACTAGACACAAGAAATGAAAAACTGTTCCGTAATTTGATTGCTCATTAAGGGGGAGGTGAAAGGCTAGTGGTCCTTTATAAATTCAAACTCACTACCATTTTCGAACAATGGCCGAATGAAGAATATGTGGTAGCGGAAAATGAAGGAAAGGCAAGATTCCTGTATTGGCAAAAATTCAGAACAAAGTTTCTAATAATGCCGATGGCTGAATTCATGAAGTTTGTAACGTGCGAGAACGAAGGATTTTTGATAGCAAGCGAATGTATAGCGCAGAACAAGCGTTTAAGAAAATGCAGAATTATCGCAACCTACATTTTGCATACATGGGTATGCGAGTGAACGTAGCTGGCATGTGGGGTACGATCGTTGGAAACTGGAAAACTAATCTATTCGTTTTATTCGATGGGGAAATTGAGAAGCATAATTGCCATCCTTATTGGGAAATTGCTTACTACAATGATGAGGGGAACGTGGTTCGAAGCTACCAGAAGGGAGAGTATGCGATATAAGAAAAAGAGGACTAGCAGTCGTACCTGCCGTCCTTTAGTAGGAGAAAAGTATTCTTGGTTAAAACTACGAATAAACAGAAAATCTGCTTGTAATTAGTTTTACCCTAAATGTACGTGTCTATACAAAAAAGGGATAAGTAAAAATACTTATCCCCAGGAAGGGAAATCCCAAGCACCAAAATGGCTCGTATTGGTCTACAGGTTCAAAAGTAGTATATGTAAAACGAAAAAATCTCATACAAAAAGCAGACAACGATTTTGGTTGTCTGCCAGTGAGTCGAATGAGTTAGCTAATTGTGATAAATTGCATTCCCATTGCGAGAAGAGTGAAGCTGCTAGTTCAAACAGCTTGTTGGTATTATTTTCGATATTTAAAAAAATATACACAGAAAGCAGATAAGTGAAGAACCTATCTACTTCTGCTGTAACAAAAGAAAGAAGTATTAGCCGTGGATACGGCGGCTTGAAAATAGTATGTATTTTTATTTAAAAATTATTCAAGGGGTGAAGACATATGGAATATTTGATAAACGGTGTATATGAAATTACTCAGTTAATCAATAAAGAAAAAGAATAAATATAACAACCATTGATTTAGTTTCATTTAGGAGATAGGAATGATGATAATGATTAAAACAATATCAATTATCGTAGGCGTTGCTTGTGATCTGGTGGGCGTCTTGTTTGTTGTTAAGGAAAGATAAGGAGGTAGACTAGCAATTTGAAGAATAAATAGGAATATTATTAGTTTAAAACACAAAACATAGGCTAGTAAACAAGCTATTTCCCCTTTTATTCATAGAATATAATGAATTCTATTTATAGAGGAGGTAATCATATTTATGGGATGGAATAATAATTTTCGAGATTGTGATAGATTTTGGGATGATTTAATGTTCGGCAGATGCAGACACAGAGATTGTGATGACAGTCGTTGTAGACGTGATC
>NZ_JAKUFR010000027.1:0-56240 GCF_022663555.1 Bacillus cereus group sp. BfR-BA-01381 | reverse complement strand
TCCTTTTCTAAAAAAAGTAAACCTCACTTCATTATAGTTTATTTTTCTTACTATTGTAAATATTCGTTCATATAAAAAGAAGCCAATTATAATTGGCTTCTTTTTATATGAGAAATTAAATTGTTAGTTTATAATTACAAGATTTACATCCATCTAGTAAACTATCGTTTCGTGTTAATTCCGTGTTAGGGAATAGGATTTCAAAAATCCCTTTCATCATATCTCCGTGCATATTACAAATTTCAGTTGGGTGATGGACAGCAACTTCTTTAAATGGACAATTGTGTACATCATAGAAAATTTTCGTTCCATCTGCACTTAATTCAAATGCAGGTGATAAGCCAGCTGTCGAAAAGGCTTCTTTTGCAATTTGAATTTTTTGTTCCACTGTTAAGGCATCTTCACTCACATTTAAACGCTGCATATGTTGTTGCATTAATTCGGCCCCGAATTGTTTCCCTGTTTCGTATAGCGCTTTTTCACCAGCAGCACCAAGGCTAAGTAAAGAATTAAACGCGATTCTTGCTAACAATTGATAGTCACGGAATGGGAATTGTAATTGGATAACATCTTCAGATAATACATATAATCTGCTTGGCCTTCCGCCTTTTCCAGTTTTCTTCGTTTCGGATTTCAGCATATGAACATCTTCTAATTTAGATAAATGTAAACGCGCTACGTTTGGATGAATTTCAAACTCATCTGCAATTTCTTGTACAGTTACGTAACTATGTTTTTGAGAAATATATTTATAAATGTAATAACGAGTTGGGTCAGATAATACACCTGTAATTTTTAAAGCTTGTTCCATGAGGATCTCCACCTTTATCACTTTATCCAAGATAATAACATTATAATACAGATAAACATGGGTATAGGTAATTTTAGACAATAATTCGGAAATTGTTCATAATTTCACAAACATATTTTTCCTTTTCTATCTAGTGAAAATGCAAAAATACCGATTTTTCAGATGGATTTCTTCATGCTATATACATAGTGGGGAGGGAAAAATGATGAATGGAATTGAAAGCTTTGCGAATACGATTTTGAAAGAGGCGTGTAGGGTACAAGCTTCGGATTTACATATTGTGCCCCGGAAGAAGGATGTAGTGATTCAACTGCGCATAGGGAAAGATTTAATGACTAAACAATACATTGAAAAGGAATTTGGAGAAAAACTTGTTTCACACTTTAAATTTTTAGCATCCATGGATATAGGAGAGAGGCGGAAACCACAAAACGGTTCACTATATATACAAATAGATGGACAAGAAGTGTATTTACGCCTTTCCACGCTTCCAACCGTATATCAAGAAAGTCTCGTTATTCGTCTTCATTTACAAGCGTCTATTCAGCCGCTATCTCATCTTTCGTTATTTCCAAGTACAGCGAAGAAACTACTTTCTTTTTTACATTATTCCCATGGATTACTCGTATTTACGGGACCGACTGGTTCAGGAAAGACAACAACAATGTATGCATTACTAGAGGTGATTAGAAAAAAGAAAACACGTCGCATCGTTACACTGGAAGATCCAGTTGAAAAAAGAAATGACGATGTATTACAAATTCAAATAAATGAAAAAGCAGGTATCACATATGAGGCTGGACTAAAGGCTATTTTGCGTCATGATCCAGATGTTATTTTAGTGGGTGAAATTCGTGATGAAGAAACAGCAAAAATCGCTATAAGAGCAAGTTTGACTGGCCATTTAGTAATGACGACACTGCATACGAATGATGCGAAAGGAGCAATACTTCGGTTCATGGATTTTGGTATAACGAGGCAAGAGATTGAACAATCTTTATTGGCTATAGCTGCACAGCGACTTGTTGAATTGAAGTGTCCGTTTTGCAAAAGAAAGTGCTCAACTGTATGTAAATCAATGAGGCAAGTAAGGCAAGCGAGTATTTATGAGTTGTTATATGGATATGAGTTAAAACAAGCGATTAAAGAAGCAAACGGGGAATGTGTCACGTACAAGCATGAGACATTAGAGTCTTCGCTGCGAAAAGGATACGCTTTAGGATTTTTAGAAGAGGATGTTTATGTTTAAGAAAATATGGAGTTTAAGTGATCAAGTAATATTACTGAAACGATTAGGAGAACTATTAGAAAAAGGATACTCTCTTTTGCAGGCATTAGAATTTTTACGGTTTCAATTACCTTTAGAAAAGAAAGTACAATTGCAGCACATGATTGATGGATTAAAAAATGGAAAAAGTCTACACGATTCTTTTCATCAATTAAAGTTTCATCAGGAGATGTTAAGCTATTTATTTTATGCCGAGCAACATGGTGATATTTCTTTTGCGTTGCAACAAGGGAGTGCACTTCTTTATAAAAAGGATAAGTATAGGAAAGATATGATGAAAATAATGCAGTATCCTATGTTTTTGGCGTTCTTTTTAATAATCATGATTTTGATTTTTAACCGCATTTTATTACCACAGGTTGACATGGTATATAGTTCATTTGGTTCTACAGCACCGTTATTCACAGAACAAATATTAAGTACAATTAAGCTACTACCCTATCTTATTTTTAGCACAATTTTTATCGTTATGATTGGCTGTAGTGTATATATATTGTACTTTCAGAAACTCCCGCATATGAAGCGAGTAAAAATTATGCTTCGTATCCCCCTCGTAAAAACATTTCTTATTTTAAAGCATTCGCATTATTTCGCTACTCAATTGAGCGGCTTATTACACGGAGGACTATCAGTACTTGAGGCTCTAACAATAATGATGGAGCAAAAGTATCAGCCGTTCTTTCAGTATGAAGCGGGCCGAGTTAAACACCAATTAATTGCGGGAGAACCGTTGCAATCTATTATTGCTAAAAGCGGATATTATGAGGAAGAACTTTCTTATATTATTACACATGGACAAGCGAACGGTAATTTGGCGATTGAATTAGGTGACTATAGTGATCTAATTATGGAAAAGATTGAGCAAAAAATTAAACGTATGTTAGTGATTATTCAACCGATTTTATTTACGTGTATTGGAGCAATAGTCGTTCTTATGTATTTAGCGATGATTATGCCAATGTTTCAAATGATGAATTCTATATAGGAGGCATTTACATGCAGAATGAGGAAGGGTTTACCCTTTTAGAAATGTTATTAGTTATGGTCGTCATCACTGTATTATTACTATTAATTATTCCGAATGTCGTTACGCAACGTTCATCCGTCGAAGGAAAAGGATGTAAAGCCTATGTGAAATCTATAGAAGCGCAAATACAAGTATATCAACTACAACATAATAAAATTCCCTCGCTAAAAGAGCTGATTGATGGGAAATATATTACAAAGGATGAGTGTCCGAATGGTGAAGCTATTCATATTTCCAATGATGGCACAGTAACAAGTGGGAAACTGTGAACCAAAAAGGTTTTACACTTTTAGAAATGCTACTCGTTTTATTTGCAATTTCTGTACTAAGTATGGTCACGTATTTTCATGTACATTCATTATATGAAAAACAAAAAATTGAACAATTTTTAAGACAGTTTTCAAATGATATTTTGTATATGCAACAATTAGCCATAAACCGTCAAAAACACTATACATTACGATGGCATAAAGATAGACATATGTATTATATAGGGGAATCGAGTACGGATCTTTCTATCATTAAAAGAGAATATGATAACGATATACAATTGGATTTGAATACTTTTCCAAATCCGATGACATATAATCCGAGTGGAAATATTAATAGAGGTGGCACGATTTTACTTTCGTATCGAAGTTATAAATATGAGATTGTATTCCAGCTTGGAAGAGGGAGATTTACGTATCGTGAAATGTCAAAAAGGGTCAGTGATGGCTGAAATGCTTGTAGCATTAAGTATAGTAATGATGATGGTATCTTTACTACTTCCGCAAACAGTATTGATTATGCAAGAACGAAAAAACATACAAATTCGTTATAAGGCATTTGTATTATTAAAAAAAGAAGCAGCTTTATATATGTATGAGAATGAGGCAAAACAACAGAAAGAAAAAGTCATAAACGGAAATGTATATTACACATATTGGGGAGGAAATGAAGTTTGTGCGATGTGGAAAGATGTGAAAGGAAAAATGATGGAACAATGCTTTTATGCGGGAGAAAAAATGAATTAGAAGTTGGATTTACATTAATAGAAATGATCGTATGTTTTTTTCTGTTATCACTGTTCTTTTTACTCTTACCACGTTTAAACTTTATTGGAATAGAAAACAAGCAATCAAAAGGGTTAAATAATTGGGAATGGGATGTGTTTGTAGGACAAGTACAGTTAGAGTTTCGTGAAGTATCATTTGTGGAAAAAATAGTTCCTGAAAATAGAGAGAGTATGTTGCGCTTCCGTCTTCGCACTGGAGATGAAGTGACGTATGAAAAATTGAATAATCACCTTATAAGAAAAGTGAACATGCGCGGAAGAGAAGTTATATTACAAAATGTTGAAATGGTTTCGTATGAAGTAACACCTCATTTGCTCTTTATCAATGTGAAAGATAGGAGTGGGAAAATATATGAAGGTGTAGCTATTAGGTATAGTGAAATGGAAATAAATACATGAGAAAACAAGATGGGTTTACGATGCCAGGAACAATTATTTTTCTTGTATTATTAACTTCGTTCTTTATATACGAAACGAATATGTTGCTTGTAGATAAAAAATTTTATATTGAAATAGAGCAAAAGTTTGTACTGGAGGAAATACTAAATCGATCTATTACAAATATAAAAAAAGACTTACAGCAAAAAGAAAAGGAAGGTACTTTTTTCTTTTCATATGAAAAGGGCGAAGCGAGTGGAAATTACGTATTTGAAAACGACGTTATTCTCGTTTCATTGCAGTGCAAAATAAAACAAGAAGTTTTCTATAAAGTAAGCTTTCGGTATAGAAAAAAGGATGAGAAAATATTTGATTGGATAGAAGGGTAGTATGTGAAATATATGGATAAAAAACCATGATTTCTCATTTGAAAATAGGCTGTTTTTTTAAAGGAAATGGATAAATAAAACAATTAAAAGTTTAAATTTTCTTAAAAAAGAGAAAGGTAGAAAGAATATGATATATTCATGCTATCCAATCATTATTTTTAGGGAGAATAGGGAAATGACAAACAACAATCAAATAGGTGAAAATAAGGAACAAACTATTTTTGATCATAAAGGAAATGCAATTATGACAGAAGATAGGGAAATACAAATTATTTCAAAATTCGAAGAACCTCTTATTGTCGTGTTAGGAAATGTATTAAGTGATGAAGAGTGTGATGAATTAATTGAATTGTCTAAAAATAAATTAGCGCGTTCTAAAGTTGGCTCATCACGTGATGTAAATGATATTCGAACAAGTAAAGGTGCATTTTTGGACGATAATGAACTTACAGCGAAGATTGAAAAACGAATTTCATCTATCATGAATGTTCCTGCGTCGCATGGAGAAGGATTACACATTTTAAATTATGAAGTGGATCAACAGTATAAAGCGCACTATGATTATTTTGCAGAACATAGTAGATCAGCTGCTAATAATCGTATTAGTACGCTTGTCATGTATTTAAATGATGTAGAAGAAGGCGGAGAAACTTTCTTTCCGAAATTAAATCTTTCTGTGCATCCTAGAAAGGGAATGGCAGTATACTTTGAGTATTTCTATCAAGATCAATCACTAAATGAGTTTACGTTACACGGAGGGGCACCTGTAACGAAAGGCGAGAAATGGATTGCAACGCAGTGGGTGAGAAGAGGTACTTATAGATAAGGCGAGTATGTTACGTTTTGTTCTTCAGTGTATAAGAAGAACAAAACGTTTTTTATTAAATAAAGTAGCATCTTTCGTTATAATAACAAGTAATACATGACGATTGAGAGGAACGAAAATGAAATCTATATACATAACCGGCTATATGGGAGCTGGGAAAACAACAATTGGAAAAGCATTAAGTAAAGAACTTCATATGGATGTTATAGATACAGATCAAAAAATTGAAGAGAAGCAAGAGAAGGAGATTCGTGATATTTTTGCCGAAGAAGGTGAAATGGCTTTTCGGGAATATGAAAGTGAGATGTTACGTTCACTACCTGTTGAAAATGTAATCATTACAACTGGCGGCGGAATCATTGAGCGAGAGGAAAACCGAAAGTGGATGAAGGAAAATGGCACTGTCGTGTATTTATATTGTGATCCACACGTAATTGCAGAGAGGCTTCGTGAAGATACGACACGTCCACTATTTCAGAAGAAAGATATAGATGCATTTGTAATGAAATTCGAATCGCGCCGAGCTTATTATGAAGAGGCTCATATTCATATTGATACGACGAATAAGTCTGTAAAGCAAATTATGGATGAATTAAAAGAAAAGATTAATGAATAAAAAAGTGGACATACTAATCAAGTAGAGGTGATGATAATATGTCTACTAATGATTATGTTCGCTTTGTGACACAGCAGTTTGTGTCGTATATGGATGCGCCAAAAGAAGATCGAAAACAAAAGAAAGAACAACGCCGTGCTGAAAAAGAGCCATTTATGAATAAGTGGTTTGGTGTTATGCCGCTAAGTGCTGCTTTGTTTTATCAAAACGTAAAAAATAAAAGAAAAAAATCAAGTTAAAGATTTCGTAATATGTGTAGCAAAATGAAAATCCCCTAGTAGCATCATACTACTAGGGGATTTTCATTTACTGCATAGACTCGTTTTCTTCTGTAACGGCATGTATTTTATTGTTCACCCAGACAAATCCAATTCCGATACAAATGGAAATGCCCCATCCAACAGCGGTCATAATTGCTCTCATTTCACCGTAGCCATCTACACCGAAAACAGAGATGAAATAAATTTTTAAGAAGCTTTTTAATATGAATTGTAGACCGAAAAAGAGCGTTAAATATTGCAATGCTGGATAGATACGACTATCACGATACAGTTCACGACTTTTATCACGGTCATGGCCTTGCAGTGCAGCAATATCTGCTGCGAAATATAACATAAGTGGTTTTTTTATAAAAATTGTACATATAACGATAATACCGAGTACGATGTGATAATACGCATCGTTCCACAACATTCGTTCAGCTGATCCAGATAATAGATCTACCGTTGTATTAGAAATGAGTGTAATTAAAATAAAGAACCCTGTTACGTTAAACTGTTTTTCTTTTTTAAAGGTATACAGTGTATAAATAATCCCCGGAACAGAGGAAAGTAACATTGCGTAATAAGGATCGATATAAGGTTTTGCAAATTTCCAAATGAGGAATGGGATTACGAGATAAAAGACAAGATCTAATATAGCTTTTTTATTTTGATTCATATACAGCCTCCTTAAGTCATACATATATTTTATAATATAATTTCTGAAAATTGTATAAGGTTTAGTGGAAAAAGAAAAAGTATATGATTAGTAGATTGAAAAAAATACCCCTAGCGTAGTAAGTTTTTTTAGTATATAATAAAGGAAACGCTTTCATTTTTAGTTTGTTCACAAAATGGACGGAAAATCACATATTTACTATCGATATGTTGCTTTATAATGAAACTAATTAAATATACATGCATACAATATTGTGAAATAAATAACATAAATAATTTATATAAATGTAAACGTTATCAAAAGAGAGAGGTGGAGGCAATGAGTAAATTTTTCTTCAATCATAATCCAGCAACAGTAGAGGATGGAAGGCTTGTTGAATATGCTGAAATTATTTATGGAGAAGGCGGCCGTTCTGTATTAGAAAATTTAATGGTGAAGGCATCTATCAGATTGCGTGATCGTTATCCGAATAAATCTGACGAGCAGATCTCGAACCTCGTAAATAAAGGCATCCATGATATGTTTCAAAAATATGTGAGTGAGTAAGAGTAGCCATTTGCTACTCTTATTTTTTTGTATAAGGAAGGTGTCTCTAGCTGAAAATAAGGGTGTATTTTGAAAGATATAAAAGGAGTGAAACAGATGAGCAACGGAATTGGCCGTTCAAAAGAAAATCTTCCAACTGATGCAAATCATGTGAGTGCAAAGGATCGTGCGTATCAAAAACGCATGGCAAAGCAAAAACAACAAGAGCGTAATGGTGATAGAGGATAATTCAAAAAAGCTCCTTCAAAAATGAAGGGGCTTTTTAAGTTAGAAAATGATTCGCGGTAACATAAAAGAGTCCACCGTTAATAATTTGTACTGTAATGCGGGGTTCATATTGTTCTTGCAGTGCTTGTTTTTCAATTTCATAGCTTTCAGGAAGTTCATCACTTTCTTCATAAAAACGATTTAAAAGGTCCAAATCGTGATTCCAGCGTACTCTTGCTTCTTTCGCCCACGTATGGTCATCTTCTGCAATAATATTTTTTAAAGCATCCTCTATACGTTGTAAACCACTTTGCGGTTTAATAATAGGCGAGAGCGTAAAACAAAAGTCAGGTATTTTCGGTGTAAGTTTAATTTTAGTTAATGTTTCATGAAAGTTTGCAATCATTGTGCCAGAAATAAGATGAATGCCAATCGAGTGAAGAATATCTTTTTTTCGATCACATTGATAGGAAACTTTTATATTTACACCGAGCCACGGATGGAGCGGTGTATGCGTTGCTCCGCTATGCCGTACTTCTTCATATAAACGTATGTAAGAACCTAATTCTTTTGTCGTTTGAAAAATTTGATGAAGGCGTGGGGAACCGTAGTGGATAAGCTCGCCATCGTTTTCTTCATTTTCTGGATTTGTAATAAGAGTAAGGCGCATCGGATTCGGTACGCCCCCTGTTTTTTCAAGATAGTGCCAATAAAAAGGACGGTTCATTAATAATTTATCCATTTCAATTGTTAACTGCACATCTAATAAATGAGGAGAACGTTCTAAAATTTCACAGTTATTCGCCTCAAAGAAATTGTATAAGTAATTATGAATTTCATGTTGCTGCATAGCCTTGCACCTCAGCTTCATTTCGTTTCGCAAAGTCGATAATAGATGTTAAGTTTTCCATCTTAATGCGGATTTCTCCTTCGCTTTTTGATTGCGCAAATATTTCTTGAATGTGTGCGTCGATGTTTTTCATATTAATTCTCGTTAAAATTTCATCAAGTTCACCGATTACACGCTCAAATAAATTAATTTTTTCATATAACAGTTTCAAAATATGTTCTTCAACAGTGTGTTTTGTAGCTAAGTTATAAATATGAACATCATTCTTTTGACCAAGGCGGTGAATACGTCCGATTCTTTGTTCAAGGCGCATTGGGTTCCATGGTAAATCGTAATTGATCATATGGCTACAAAATTGTAAGTTAATTCCTTCACCACCAGCTTCCGTTGCGATTAGCACTTGCGCATGATTTTGGAAAAGTTCCTTCATCCAATCTTTCTTCCCGCGTTTAAATCCGCCGCGGAATGGGACGGAAGAAATACCGTGTTGTTGTAAAAACCATTGTAAGTACATTTGTGACGCTCGATATTCTGTGAAAATGACGACTTTATCGTCAATTTCTTTTATAAGCTCTAGCGCTTTATTTGCTTTTGAGTTAAAAGGAATACGGTTAATTTTGTCCATTAGCACATCAATATGCGGATCTTTTACGTAATGCTCATTTTCCTTCTGTCGTTTTTCTACATGTTTTTTTAATGAATAGTAAACGGCCTCGCGACTACTACACGCTTCCCGTTTTAAAGTTAATGATGAGAAAGCAGATGTGAAGGCGTCTTGTCCTCGCCAATTTTCGATATCATTATATAGAGCTTGCTCTTCTTCATTAAACTCAACAAAAATTGTACGTACATGTCTCTTTGGCCAATCAATCCCGGTATTATGACGCCGATTTCGGACCATTACTTTGTTAATAAGAGCTTTTAAATCTTCATCAGATTCGGCTGAACGATTTTTTGAAGCATAATATTCTTCAAAATTGGATTGATTGCCTAAGTGTCCTGGTTTTAATAAAGAAACGAGGTTGAAAATTTCATCAATCTTATTTTGGACAGGAGTAGCGGTTAATAATAAACAAAATTTCTTTTTTAATCGCTGTGCAAATTCATAGTTTTTTGTTTTATTATTTTTAAGTTTATGTGCTTCATCGATAATAATAAGGTCATATTCTAAGTTCAAAACGATATCACGATGTGGTGAACGTTTTGCAGTATCAATTGATGATACAATCACATCGGCTTGTTCCCACGAGTAGCTTTTCTTTTGAGCTACAGCTGGAATGAAAAACTTTGTATTTAATTCGTATGCCCATTGTGATACGAGAGAGGCTGGAACGAGTATAAGTACTTTTTTCACAAGGCCGCGGACCATATATTCTTTTAAAATAAGTCCAGCTTCAATCGTTTTTCCAAGTCCTACTTCATCTGCTAGAATCGCTTTACCATTCATTTGTTCAATAACATTTTGAGCGACTTCTAATTGATGAGGAAGTGGTGTGAAATGGGATAAATGTTTCGGTGCTTGTAATCCATCAAAAGTAGGAACAAGTAACGATTTTTCTGTTTCATAAGCTAAATGATATAAATCCCAGTTTGTCCAAGGACCATCTTCATCAATTCTATTTAAAAAATTGTTTTGCCACGTTCGATCTATGGAAATATCGACATTCATTACGACTCTCCCACCTTTTATAAACTAAAGTAATTATGAAAAAATCTTTAATATATAAGCCTTGTAATAAGGCGCTATTACACTTACTGAAAGGTAAACAATAAGTAAAGATAAAGGACTAAATCTTAAAAACTGTATGTAATAAGATTAAGCGTAAAAAATTCTAAATTATTTTTTATGCTAGAATATTGATGAAATATAGCGAATAATGTTAGGATAATGGTGTGAAATGTGTGGAATCTTTCGTATTTTATCCAAGAAAGTGATTTTTTATTTACGCTTTCATAAAAAAATATAATGAGATTCCGTATATCCTATCTTTTCAGAGTGAAAATGTTTAGATAAGGGAAACAACTTTTATTGATTTGTCAGAGCATAAGGGGGAGAGAGCATGATTACATTACAACGTACACCGTTATTTGATGTATACGCGAAGTATGGTGGGAAAACAATCGACTTCGGTGGTTGGGAGTTACCAGTTCAATTTTCAAGCATTAAAGAAGAACATGAAGCTGTACGTACAGCGGCAGGTTTGTTCGATGTGTCTCATATGGGAGAAGTTGAGGTAAAAGGTGTAGATAGTTTAGCATTTTTACAACGTGTTGTTACAAATGACGTATCTACCTTAAAGGTAGGGGGCGCACAATATACAGCAATGTGCTACGAAAATGGTGGTACAGTAGATGATTTATTAATCTACAAACGTGGTGAAGAAGACTATTTATTAGTTATCAACGCATCAAATATCGAAAAAGATTACGAATGGTTAGCTAGCCATGTAATTGGCGATGCGACAGTAGTCAATGTTTCTAGTGAAGTTGCACAGCTTGCAATTCAAGGACCAAAAGCAGAAGGCATTTTACAAAAAGTTGTGTCAGAAGATTTGAAAGAAATTAAGTTCTTTAAATTTAAAAACGATATTGTTGTAGATGGAATTCCAGCACTTGTATCTCGTACAGGTTATACAGGTGAAGATGGATTTGAAATTTACTGTAAGAGTGAAGATGCTGCAAAACTTTGGGAGAAACTTCTTGAAGTTGGAGCAGAAGAGGGCTTAAAACCATGTGGTTTAGGTGCTCGTGATACACTTCGTTTCGAAGCAACATTACCACTTTACGGTCAAGAATTATCAAAAGATATTACACCGGTTGAAGCTGGAATTGGCTTTGCGGTAAAACCAAATAAAGAAGCAGACTTCTTTGGGAAAGCGACTTTAAAAGAGCAAAAAGAAAACGGTGCGCCTCGTAAGTTAGTCGGCATCGAAGTAATCGAACGTGGAATTCCTCGTACGCATTACCCTGTATTTATTGGAGAAGAAAAAATCGGGGAAGTAACGAGTGGTACACAATCTCCAACGTTAAAGAAAAGCATTGGTTTAGCACTAATTGATGTAAAATACGCAGCAGTTGATACAGAAGTAGAAATTGAAATTCGTAATAAACGCGTCAAAGCAGTAGTTGTTCCAACACCATTTTATAAACGTTCAAAGTAACGGGGAGAGGGGTAGATTTCATGTTGCATCGTTATCTTCCAATGACAGAAGAAGACAAAAAAGAAATGTTACAAACGATCGGCGTTCAAACGATCGATGAGTTATTCTCTGATATTCCAGAGAGTGTTCGTTTTAAAGGGGATTTAAAAATTAAAGAAGCAAAATCAGAGCCAGAGCTTTTAAAAGAGTTATCTCAAATGGCTAGTAAAAATGCTAACTTAAAAGAGTACGCTTCTTTCTTAGGAGCAGGCGTATACGACCATTACGCTCCAGTAATCGTAGATCATGTTATCTCTCGCTCAGAATTTTATACAGCTTACACGCCATACCAACCGGAAATTTCACAAGGGGAATTACAAGCAATTTTTGAATTCCAAACAATGATTTGTGAATTAACAGGAATGGATGTAGCAAACTCTTCTATGTACGACGGAGGTACAGCTTTAGCTGAAGCGGCAATGCTAGCAGCTGGCCATACTCGTAAAAAGAAAATTCTTGTATCTAGCGCAGTTCATCCAGAATCAAGAGCTGTACTTGAAACATATGCAAAAGGTCAACACCTTGAAGTTGTTGAAATTAATCATAAAGATGGTGTAACAGATTTAGACGTATTACAAAGTGAAGTAGATGATACAGTTGCTTGTGTAATCGTTCAATATCCAAACTTCTTCGGACAAGTTGAAAAATTAGCTGATATTGAAAAAATCGTTCATCAACAAAAATCATTATTTATCGTTTCTTCAAATCCATTATCATTAGGCGCATTAACACCACCAGGAAAATTTGGTGCTGATATTGTCATCGGTGATGCACAACCATTTGGTATCCCAACGCAGTTTGGTGGACCACACTGTGGTTACTTTGCAACGACGAAAGCATTCATGCGTAAAATTCCAGGACGTCTTGTCGGACAAACTGTAGATTCAGATGGTAAACGTGGATTTGTATTAACGTTACAAGCACGTGAACAGCATATTCGCCGTGACAAAGCGACATCTAACATTTGTTCAAACCAAGCGTTAAATGCATTAGCAGCATCAGTTGCAATGACGGCACTTGGTAAACAAGGTGTGAAAGAAATGGCACGCCAAAACATTTCTAAAGCACAATATGCAAAACGTCAATTTGAAGCGAAAGGCTTCACAGTTACATTTGCTGGACCATTCTTCAATGAGTTCGTTGTAGATTGCAAGCGCCCAGTGAAAGAAGTAAACGATGCATTATTACAAAAGAATATTATCGGCGGTTACGATCTAGGCCGTGATTATAAAGAGCATGAGAACCATATGCTTGTAGCAGTAACTGAGCTTCGTACAAAAGAGGAAATTGACACACTTGTAAACGAAATGGGGGCTATCCAATGAAGAACCAAGACCAAGCACTTATCTTTGAAGTAAGTAAAGAAGGACGCATAGGATATAGCCTACCAAAATTAGATGTAGAAGAAGTGAAACTAGAAGATGTATTTGAGAGCGATTATATTCGAGTAGAAGATGCAGAGCTACCAGAAGTATCTGAACTTGATATTATGCGCCATTATACAGCACTTTCAAACCGTAACCACGGTGTTGATTCTGGTTTCTATCCACTTGGATCTTGTACGATGAAATATAATCCGAAAATTAATGAGAGTGTAGCTCGTTTCGCAGGATTTGCAAATATTCATCCGTTGCAAGATGAAAAGACAGTACAAGGTGCAATGGAATTAATGTACGATTTACAAGAGCATTTAATTGAAATTACAGGTATGGATACTGTTACATTACAACCAGCAGCTGGTGCACACGGAGAATGGACAGGCTTAATGTTAATTCGTGCATACCATGAAGCAAATGGTGACTTTAACCGTACGAAAGTAATTGTTCCTGACTCTGCTCACGGAACGAATCCAGCATCTGCAACTGTAGCTGGTTTTGAAACAATTACGGTAAAATCAAATGAACATGGTCTTGTTGACTTAGAAGACTTAAAACGTGTTGTAAATGAAGAAACAGCAGCACTTATGTTAACAAACCCTAATACATTAGGTTTATTCGAAGAAAATATTTTAGAAATGGCAGAAATCGTCCATAACGCAGGCGGTAAATTATACTATGATGGTGCAAACTTAAATGCAGTATTAAGCCAAGCGCGCCCAGGAGATATGGGATTTGACGTTGTGCATTTAAACCTTCATAAAACATTTACAGGTCCTCACGGTGGCGGTGGCCCAGGTTCTGGTCCAGTAGGTGTGAAAGCTGATTTAATTCCGTACTTACCAAAACCAATTTTAGAGAAAACGGAAGATGGCTATCGCTTTAACTATGATCGTCCAGAGGCAATTGGGCGCGTAAAACCATTCTACGGTAACTTCGGAATTAACGTTCGTGCATACACATACATTCGTTCTATGGGTCCAGATGGCTTGCGTGCAGTAACGGAGTATGCGGTATTAAATGCGAACTATATGATGAGAAGATTAGCACCATTCTATGATCTTCCATTCGATAGACATTGTAAGCATGAGTTTGTATTATCAGGTCGTCGTCAAAAGAAACTTGGTGTACGTACATTAGATATCGCAAAACGTCTGCTTGATTTCGGTTACCATCCACCAACAATTTACTTCCCATTAAATGTGGAAGAATGTATTATGATTGAGCCGACAGAAACAGAATCAAAAGAAACATTAGACGGTTTCATTGATAAGATGATTCAAATCGCTAAAGAAGTAGAAGAAAATCCAGAAGTTGTACAAGAAGCACCTCATACAACAGTCATTAAACGTTTAGACGAAACGATGGCTGCACGTAAACCAGTTTTACGTTATGAAAAGCCAGCTCCTGTACAAGTTTGATTAGAATAACAAAAAAAGAACTCGCTATATGCGAGTTCTTTTTTTGTATGGAGAATTTGTTCCGCAATTTGTGGCCTGGTAATCAGTAGAGATGAACAAAAACACCCACTGATTAAAGTTTCACTTTATGCAGAAGTGGTGAAGAAAATGTTAAAAATTTATATTTTTTGTTTCATAATGGTGTAAAGAAGCAGTTTTATAGGTGATTTTGTTGAAAAAGTCGGTTTGATAAAAGTATTTATTTTTGTTAGAATTTTATTGAAATTAAGAAGATGTGATGAGGCAAAAATTACTCATTTTTATGTATATGTGAAAAAACGAGCAAGACGGGGGTGAAAGTGTGGGATATCGATGTTATAGAATGGTATACCATCTAGAAAATGGAGAAACAATTAAAGATGTAAAAGAATTTTGCTATCGAGACCAAGGAAAAGTGTTAGAAAGAGTAGCGCATCGTGTAATGGATAATAGAGAAGTGACGGCAATTGATAAGCAAGGAACAATCATTTCAATAGCATGTGAGGACATTGTAAAGGTGGAACTTGATTACATAACAGAAAGTTAACCTTGAGTCATATCGAATTATTCGATAAAATATACTGTTGAATGGTGAAGTGAGAAGAGAGGAGTTTATCATGGGTAGTACAAGACACTTTTATATGTTTATCTTAGCGTTTGTTCTTGTTGTGGCATTAACGATTTATTTAATTGTTGATAGCACTTGGTACAACACAGTTCATCCGGCGTTCCTTCTGTTTATGTATGTAGGAATTGCGGTAGTGAGTTTCGGAATGAGAGATGAGATGTTAGATCGCTTTGAAAAGTGATACATATACGAAAGACCAACAGGAAAATGTTGGTCTTTTTTTCTTGCCAAAAATAGGATGGTGTGTATATACTGTATATATAAGGTATATACAGTATATACACAATGGAGGAAAACATGAATATTATTATTTCGAATTCTTCCCAAGACCCTATTTATGTACAAATAAGAAAACAATTAAGCCAGCTTATTTTAAATGGTGGTTTAAAGGGTGGAGACCAATTACCGTCTATTCGTAGCTTAGCAAAGGAATTACAGATTAGTGTAATTACTACGAAGCGTGCGTACGAGGAGCTTGAGAAAGAAGGATATATAGAAACTGTTGCTGGGAAGGGGACTTATGTTTCACGTAAAAATAATGAACTATTAAAAGAACAAAGGCTTCGTCTATTGGAAAGTAAAGCGGAAGAGATTGTAAATGAAAGTAAAGCGTTACAGCTTTCACTTGAAGAATTACAGCAGATGATAGCGTGTTTATATGAGGGGGAATAAAGGGTGTTAGAGCTAAAAAATGTTTGTAAAAGTTATGAAGATTTTGCAGTGAAAAATATAAGTTTTACATTACCACGCGGATATATTATGGGATTTGTCGGACCGAACGGAGCCGGGAAAAGTACGACGATCAAAATGATTATGAATTTAATTAGAAAAGATAGCGGCGATATAAAAATTTTTGGCAAGGACAACAAGAAAGCCGAAAAGGAAATAAAGCAAAATATCGGCTTTGTATATGATGAAAATCATTATTACGAAGATTTAACGTGTGAGCAAATGAAGCGTATTATTGCACCGTTATATAAAAAGTGGGATGAAGAGCAGTATCAATCGTATATGCATAGATTGCAAGTTCCGAAGTATAAAAAAATTAAAGAATTATCAAAAGGAATGAAAATGAAATTTGCGATTGCCATCGCGCTCTCGCACCACGCAGAATTTATCATCATGGATGAACCAACAGCAGGATTAGATCCAGTTGTTCGAAGTGAATTACTTGATATGTTGCAAGAAATTGTAATGGAAGATGAAGTATCGGTATTATTCTCAACGCACATTACAACAGATTTAGAGCGCATTGCAGATTATATTACGTTTATCAACGATGGAGAAATTATATTTACTGGTGAAAAAGAAGACTTAATGGAGAACTACGTAATCGTAAAAGGAAGTAATGATTTATTAGATCGAGAAGGAAAAGAACTATTTGTTGGATTACGAAAAAATAAATTTGGTTTTGAAGGTTTAGCGAAGGATAAACAAGCAATTATTGACTGGTTTGGAAATGAGGTTGTACTAGAAAAGCCTACATTAGATGATATTATCGTTTACACCGCGAAAGGGAGAAGTGCTTATGCGTCAGCTCGTATATAAAGATTTGTTCTTTTTTCGGGTAACTTGGTTAGTAAATCTTGTTGTCCCCCTTGTATTATTTATGTTAGATCCAGGTGGTGAATTGTTATTTTCGATGAGTTGTCTATTTATAACTCTTTCTTCTGTTATGACACTAATCTTTATGGATGAAAGAAATAAAAGTGACATTGTGATAAATAGTTTACCGGTAAGTCGAAAGGATATCATTATTGCTAGATATATTTCCTGTGCAATATTCATTGTAGGCAGCATATTCTCTACGATGTTAGTTGTTTTTCTTATAAGAGGCATTGTAGTTATTGGTGATATCGGTGCATATCATCCTAATCTATACATTGAAATTCCATGGTATGAAGTCATAAATGGAGCTGTTTACGCTGTGTTTTTTGTTGTGACATTTTTTCCAAGTTATTATGTTACAAAGTCAAAGATAGCACGAAGTATAGTATCAGGAGTATCAATGGCAGTTGGTGGGATTGCTTGGATATTTATAGGGGATGGACTGAATGAAACAACGTCATCATTCAGTAATTGGATTATGAATCTTTCGAACATTTTCTTGCTTATAGTTTGGGCGGTTATATTAGTTAGTGTGTATATCGCCTCTATGTTTCTTACAATTAAAATTTACGGAGCACGTGATTTATAGAGAGGGGAATTTAGATGCAGCAATTGATTTTGAAGGAGTTTTTCTTACAGAAGAAGATGTTTCCTTTTTATTTTTTTATACCTATTTTATCCGTTTTTAAAAATTCCGTAGAACCAATGGGGATTGCAATCGGATTATTTATAACATGTAGTACGATTATATATATTTCTTTTTATTATGAAGAGAAAAGTAAAGCAGAAAAAGTATTAGTGAGTTTGCCTATAACGAGAAAAGAAATAGTTATAGCTAAATATATTTCAAGCACATTATTTATTATGGTTGGTTTGAGTGTAACTTTTATAGTCGTAATATTAGGAAATATTTTATTGGGCAGGGATATAGTCATGCCTGGATATGCAATATTTTCAGCAATAGTAGCAACTTTGATCTATTGTATTGTAACGATACCTGCTAATTACATTGGAGGATATAAAGCTACTTCTGTTTTGAATGTTATTATGGTTTTGCCTTTAACAGGTATGATCGGTCTTATGTGCAATGTTTTTGGTGATAAAACAATTATGTTAAAAGTACTTCAATCTGAAGATGCTACACTAGCAATGGGTGTTCTTGGAACCGGAGTGTTAGTAAGCATATTCATATCAATGATTCTCTCAATGAAGATGTTTCAGGAGGTAGAGTTATAGAAGAGGCATTTTCATATTAGGAGGTGTAATACATGATCAAGCAATTAGTTTTAAAAGATATGATGATGCAAAGAAAGTTAGGGTTTGTTTATCTTATATGTTTCTTGTTCCTACTCATTGTTGATTTTCGCAGTGATAGTTTTTTGATGACATTTAGCATGTTTGTACCTGCTCTTGGCATGATACTGTCAATGAGTTATGAGGGGAAAAATAGAAGTGAACTGATAGTAAATAGTTTACCGTTTGACCGTAAAGATCTTGTCATAGGGAAATACATATTTGTAAGTATTTTAGTTGCTCTAGGTGGATGTTTCTCACTAGTGGTTGGTTTCATACAGTTGCAAAATGAGCATATGACTGGATTTATGCTGTGGGGAGAAATTCTCGGAGGTATAACAGGTGGGTTTGTTTGTAGCATAATTGTACTTCCGATTGAATTCTCAGTAGGATATAGCAGTGCCAAACAAATTGCTCCGTTCGCCGGACTTGCATTGGGATATTTGAGTGGATTGATTGTAAGTAACGTTTGGTTAGATGTAGAAAATGCTTGGAACACGAGTCTAGTCGTAAATATTTGTTTTATAGCAGGATTGCTTCTTTTATATGTTATGTCTATGTTTTTCTCAATTCATTTGTACAATGAGCGTGATTTATAAGGAGGAAGCGAGTGTGAAGCAACTAATTTTAAAAGATTTCATCATTCAATGGAAGTTTTTAATTTGGTACATACTGTATCCTGTTTTCTTTTATATGGCCTTAACAGATACGGAAAATCTGTTCATAATTATGTCCGTAATTATTACAATTGGAGCAACAGTAAAAACATTTGAAGCAGATAGTAAAAATGAGAGTGAAGTTATAGTAAATAGTTTGCCAATATTGAAAAAACATATTGTATTTGCAAAATATATAGTAGCAATTATTATTCTTTTTATAAGTGTAATGGTCGGTTGTTTTACGATGGGAATGAAGAATGGGGTTAACCTATTTGAATTTATTGAAACGACAATGGTTGCTAGTATTAGCTTTATTTTAGTGTATTTAAGCTTTGTTTTACCGATATCGTTTTGGTTGGCCTATAAAAAAACTATTTTTATTGCGATTTTTATACTAATAGCACCTATGGCCGTTTCTTCTATTTTCTTTGGAATCAACCTAGAACAAATTCAACTATATAACAGCGTGTTATTCATTAGTTCAATATGCATGTTTATAATATCTATCTTCGTTTCAGTGAAATTGTATGAGAAGAGAGAATTTTAAAAGGTGCCCTATAAAAGGCACCTTCTTCAATAACGACAATAGGAAAGTAAAAGTTTATAAACAGAGAGATTACTCGGTACAACATCTTTCGGAGTATGTAATATAAAGCTGAAAACGATAACGAGAATGAGAAAGAGGAAAAATAAAAATAGGATTTGCTTATGTATAGAATTTTGCATATTATTCACTCCTTTTTTAGGTAGTATGTCCAAAAGAAAGGAGTGTATGAAACATTTTAGGAGGGGAGAATGATGAGCAAAAGAAAATGGGTATATAGAATAGGGGTACTTTTCGTTTCAATTGGTCTCATATTAGGGAATGTTTATTCCGATATACCATCACCATTTCCTAATTTGCATAAAGAGGTTGGTATAAGTATTGCCATAGTTGGTCTATTTTGTCTTATCACATCAAACTTCTACAGAAAGTCTGAATGAGGATAAAAAAGGACAGTTACTCTTTTTCAGAAGAACTGTCCTTTTTGAATAATTTATTCCATAGCTTGGCGATACTCCATATAATGACGATTGCAATGGATGCAATAATGGACCAAACGATTGATATCATTTCAAGTGTCATGTTAGGAAGGAATGTGAGAATGGATACTATTTTATGAAACAATGATTCTATTATGTGAAAACTGATTTGTAATAGAACGACGATACCAAGCGTGATCCATGCTAACAGTTGCTTCCCTTTTTCTTTCCACATGACATTCACCTCACGTTAGCTTAATAGTTTTAAGCCAACAGCGCCGCATAGAATGCAGCTTAAGAAAGCAAGACGACGCCAATCCGCTGATTCGCGGAAAATAAGGATGCCTAGAAGTGCACTTCCGGCAGTTCCGATTCCAGTCCAAATCGCGTAAGCAGTTCCCATCGGTAATGTGTTCATCGCTAGGGATAAGAAGAAGAAGCTTACGCCGAAGTTAGCGATTAAAATAACTTTTGGTGCCCAGCCTTTCTTTTCAGTGGCTACTTTCATAAAGAGTACACCAATAATTTCACAAATACCAGCTAGAATTAAAAATACCCAAGCCATTTTATGCGGCCTCCTTCGCTTCTTTTTCTTCTGTTACTCGTTTTAAACCAATTACGCCGAAGAAGATTAAACCAATTAATAATACTTTTACGATAGAGAATGGCTCTCCGAAAACGAAAATTTCTGTAAGAACGATTCCACCAGCTCCAATTCCAGTGAAGACTGCGTATACAGTACCAACAGGTAAATCTTTATAAGCTCTAAATAATAAGATGAAACTGATTGTAATTAATAACGCAACACCAGCCCATTCAAGTGGAGCCTCCGCGTGTTTTAATCCAATTACCCAAAAGATTTCAATAATACCAGCTAAGATTACATAAATCCATGCCATATGTCATTTCTCCTTCCTACCAGTCGTTAGGTAAAGGGCTTAAAAACGACGCATTGCAAAGGAGCAATCCGTCAGTTTGAAAGTCCACGCCAAAATACTTTCCAAGAAGCGTCTAAACGTGTCTCAAAACGATTTAAACCTGCGTATAGTAGTTCAACCATAAGACCGTCAAGTAAGCATAGAAAAGCCTCTAAGGCGTCTTTTACTTCAATGTTATGCAACTCATCTTGTTCGCTTGCTCTTTTAAATACAGGGAATAAAAGTTTTCCGACGTTTTCAATGTGTACATTTGCTTTATTAATAATTTGTTCGCGAAATGCATCAGGCGGAAAATAAGAAGTGCGTAACCAAAACATTGATTCTTCACTTTCACCAAATCGTTTTGCATAGCCCTTTAGTAGCTGTAAGAGCAATTCTTCAGTAGACGAATTTGAAAACTTTTCGATATCGCCTGTGAAGCTCTGTAAGTCTTTTTGAAGAGCGGATTCTAAGCATATAAAATATAGCTCTTCTTTTCCTTTAAAGTGTGCGTAAATTGATGGTTTTTTAATCCCGACTTCTTGAGCAATATTTGCTAATGAAGTTCCTTCGTAGCCGTAGCGTGCGAAATGAGAAAGTGCTACAGCTTTAATGCGGTTTGCTGTCATTTTCATCCCCTACCTACCGTTCGTTAGGTTCATTATATGCAAGGGAAAATATAAAGTCAATAGGTGAAGAGCTGAAAAAGAGCGCTATAGGTAACGCTCTTATTAGACAGTATCTCGTTCAATTAAATGGAATGAAAGCTCTTTTGCGTTCCCGATAATTTGCTCGCTTTGGATTTGTTTATGGAATAAAGAAAACGCATGTGAGCCCATTTCGAGACCGGGATGTTCAATTGTTGAAATTTCTAACGCCTTTGAAATTTCATGATTATCAAATCCGAGGATAGCAAGGTCTTCGGGTATTCGAAGACCTTGCTTGCGAGCCTCTGTTAATAAACCAGCTGCAACTTGATCGTTCGCTGTAAAAATAGCAGTTGGACGATTTCTCATGTTTAAAATACGATGGAGTATTTGTGCACCGTCTTGCATTGTATAGCATTGATGAAAAATCCATTCGGGATGTAACGTTTTGCCTTCGTTACGAAGTGTATCAGCAAACGCTTTTTCACGTTCCATAGAATTTACACTTGTTTTTCTTGCTAAACAAATCCCGATTTTTTCATGACCTTTATTGAGTAAATAGGCGGTGCCGAGACGGAAGCCTTCATAATGATCTACGTAGACAGATGAAATGAGGGGGTGGTGCATTTTTTCGCATGAAATAATAGGAGCAAATTTTGCGAAAGGTTCAATTTGTTCCCATGAACTCGTTCGAGAGCAAATAATCATCCCGTCGAATTGTTTCATTTTCATCATTTCAAGAACACGAATTTCTTCGATACTATCGTAATTCGTTTGACATAAATTAATGTGATATCCAGCTGCTAACGCTTCGTTGCCGATTCCTTCAATAATGGTACTGAAGTATGGAAGGTTAATGAAAGGGAGCATAACACCGATTGTATATGTTTTTCCCTTTATTAAATGAATAGCATTTATATTTTTGGCATAGTTCAATTTTTCAACAGCATCTAGAACACGCTTACGTTTTTCTTCTTTTACGTAAGGGTGATTATTTAGGACGCGGGAAACAGTTGATATGGATACACCAGCGGTTTTTGCAATTTGTTTTATATTGGCCATATGTATCACCTCTCTCTCCTTATTATAAAGGGAAAATAATAAGAATGAAAAAATCTTGACCTGAAAAGCTTTTCACAAACTATGTTATAAATAGGACTTCTGTTATTCGCGTAACCTTTTTATTTGGGCGTGAGAATGATAGGGGTCTTTTTTGCGTCTATAAAAGAAGTTTTGTCAAAATGTGTGAGAATAACGTGGAAAGTTTTCAAAGGGGGAGTTTGTTAATGAGGCGAATATGAACAGCATATAAACAATTGATTCATAAAGATAGCGGTATGAAAGGGCGGAAACAAATTGAAAAAAGGGATCATTTGTTTCGTGTTTTCTAGTCTAGTGCTAAGTTCATGTTCGTTTCAGCAAACGATGCGAGAAGAAAAACAATTTGTGGGAACAACAGGGGGAGCTATGGATCATGTTACAGATCCAATTTCGCTGAAGGAGCTTCCGAAATATTTTCCAGTGACATTTAAAGTTCCGGCGTTTTTACCGTATGACATTACGAGTGATGTGAAGGGAGAAGTCAGAACGATTGGAAAAAAGAACACTGTCTTAATGATTAAATATAAACAGCAGGATCCAAGTAGAAATGAGTATATTGAGTTAAATGTTGCGAACTTTCCTTATAGTTTTCCGGATCTTGTGGAACAGAAACGATTTCAAGAACAAATGAAATTGAATAATGGAGCACTCGCTTATTTTAAAAATAAGGATGACGCCGAGCGAGGAGATGAATTTGCTACGCTTATATGGAAAGAGAAAGAGAAAGGACTTGAATATCAGCTACTGTATCGTAATGCACAAGAAAATGATCAAGATGTGATTAAGAAAAATTTATTATACATTGCAAATAATATGAAATGAAAAACTAGCTGAGTTATTCAGCTAGTTTTTGTATGTTATTATTTCTTTTTAATTTTTCCAGTCCACGTTTTGAATCCACCTTGTAATTGGTAGAAATCTTTGTAGCCTTGTTTCTTTAAGTATTGAGCCGCACGACCAGTACGGAATCCGCTTTGACAGTATAAGTAAACTGGTTGATCTTTACGAAGTTCTTTATGACGAAGGCGAATTTGTGATAACGGAATGTTACGTGCGCCTAAAATATGCCCTGCAGTATATTCGTCTGCTTCGCGAATATCGATAAGCTGTGCTTTACGGTAGCCAGCGCGAAACTCTTCTTCTGAAAGTGTTGTAATTAATTTTTTCTGATAGAAATACATCCATACAGTGTAACCGATGAACGCTACGATTACGGCTAATAAAATAATCCAAGTTGTTGACACGATTCTATCGCTCCCTTTTTTCTTATCCTACTTTCAATATTATAATGCCCGTATGTATTTATGCAACAGATTCATTTGTATATAAGAAGAAATTTCGTATTCTTTCACAAATTTTGTCGAATTTGGTAGACTAGAGAATGTGAAAAATAATTGGTTATATGAGGTGCAGGATGGGAAAAGAAAAATGGTGTTATATTAACTCTGGTCAATGTTCACCGGCATTTAATATGGCGTTAGATGAATGTTTATTAAATTGGCAAAGTGAAAAGAAAATGCCACCAACCATTCGTTTTTACGAATGGGAAGTACCGACATTAACAGTCGGGTATTTCCAGCGTGTTGAAAAAGATATTAATATGGATGTAGTTAACGAAAAGAAATATGGATTCGTTCGTCGTCAAACAGGCGGTAGGGGTGTACTACATGATAAAGAATTAACGTACAGTGTTATTGTGTCTGAAGATCATCCGAATATGCCAAAAACAGTTACAGAAGCGTATCGTGTTATTTCGCAAGGTTTACTAGATGGTTTTAAAGCATTAGGGTTAGAAGCGTATTATGCAGTTCCAAAAACAGAAGCAGATCGTGAAAATTTAAAAAATCCACGCTCAGGCGTATGTTTTGATGCGCCGTCTTGGTATGAAATTGTAGTAGAGGGAAGAAAAATCGCAGGTAGTGCGCAAACACGTCAAAAAGGCGTTATTTTACAGCACGGGTCGATTCCATTAGAAATAGATTTAGATGAGTTATATGATCTGTTTTTATTCCCGAATGAACGTGTAAAAGAACGTATGAAGAGTATGTTCTCTTCTAAAGCGGTAGCAATTAATGAATTAACAGACCGTACGTTTACAATCGAGCAGTTAATTAAAGCGTTTGAGGTTGGGTTTGAAAAAGGATTAGATGTAGAGCTTGTTCCGTATGAATTAACAGAAGAACAATTACATGAAGTGCAAACATTAGCAAAAGAAAAGTATGAAAGTAAAGAGTGGAATTATAAAAAATAAGAGGTGGCAATTGCCACCTCTTATTTTTTTATAGTAAATTAAGTACTTTTTCTACTTTGATTCCTTTATCTTGTAAAGAACGAAGGCGATTGACAACGTCCATAATTTCTTTGTCAAATGTAACGCTAATACCTTGGCTTTGTAGTTCTTTTTTTAAGTCTTCAATAGAATCATCTATGTCGATGCCAAGCTCGTAATCTTGACAAACTTCAATTGTCTTTTTCACGAGTTTCACATAATTTTCTTGTAGTTTTGAATTTGTTTCAGTCAAAGCAGGTTGCTTCGGTTTTGCAGGCGCGACCGGTGCTGTCTCTTGCTTTGTAACTGGAGTTGGTACTTCTCGTTTCACAGGTGCTGGAGTAGATAATTCCACAGCTGCTTCTACACTTACTGGCTTAGGTGTCGGTGCTGCAGTAGGCTTAGGTGTTGGTGCTGTAGCAGGTGTTTCCACACGTGTAACAGTCTTTGGAGCAGGTGTAACTGCTTTTGGAGCTTCTACAACTACTTCTTTTTTCGGAGTAGCTTCTACAACTGTTTCTTCTTGTTCAGCAGCCTCTTTATTTTCTTTACTCCACATAACGCGTTCTATCTCTAGAGAAACATTATTTTTGTTCATCGCTGTTAATGTAACTTTACCAACTTCAGCGTTTCCAGTGAAATCAACAATTTTATAAATAACACTCTTGTTCCAATCCACGTTTCCGCTCAAAAATAATTCTTCGTTACATTTCGGCGTTAAGCCCTCGATTTTAATTTCTGCGTTTACACCGTTTTCACTATATACCATAATTAGCGAAGCATTTACATCTTCGTCTGCTAACATTAGTTCACGTACCATTTTGCCGGTGCGTACTTGCGTTTTCTTCTTAACTGACATCTAATTTCTCCTCTCAAAAATTCAGTAATAATAAAAAAATCGTATAACGAAAAATAATTGCTCACGAAGATTTATGATACCGATAATAAAAGCATCACGTCAACAATTAACTTTAATTATTTTGCATTTTTCTTATTTTCTTTATGAAATTTTTCAATTTGTAAAATTAGACAGAAGAAAAACAGCCTTTTGAAAGGCTGTTAAAAATTTGATTTTTTATATAGGAATTTATATAAAGCATAAAATAGGATAGCGAATAAAGCGTTTTGCCAAAAGGTTAGATGATAAATGAGGTAAGGTTGTTTTTTAAAATAAATATTTAAGAATATAGCAGAACAAAATGGGATAGCAAATGCGAATCCAAATAGAATTCTTCTTTTCCAATTCATTTTCTGATCAAAGGAGTATCGCTTTAATAAATATAAAATGAATAGTATACCTAGTATAATTATTGAAACAGATAAAGTAGTTCCAAGGATACTAAAAGGTGGACTTATTATTTCGGTGTTCTTTTCAAAAAAGAAACTGATAAGAGAAGCAATGGTGTCTATTCCAAACTGTATAGCGAGAAGTAAGCTAATAACAAAGCCGATTAAAGAAGTTTTTTCTAACATTGTTTGAACCGGCAAAGACGATATGAGTTCATCACAATAAGATTGTAAGTCATCACCAAAAATGTCATAAGCATTTTTATTTTCTCTTTGTGCTTCAATGAGATGGTCTAATATTTCTAGTAATAGTTCTTCTACTTGTTGCTCTGGCACGTTAGATAAACGAAGATAAACTAGCATATCGCTATAAGCAACTTCATTTTCAGGTGTTAGAAGTTCGCGTTGTTTGTTGTTCAATTTAATCATGTCTTGTGCATTCATCCCCATCACTCCCCCTGTAATAAATTGTTCACTGTTGTTGAAACCATTCCCCAGCTTTGTTTAAATTCTTCAAGCTGTTCTAATCCTTTATCCGTTACGTGATAATATTTTCTCTTTGGGCCAAGTGAGGAGGCTTTTAATGTTCCTTCAATCAATTTCTCTTTTTGCATACGTAACAATAACGGATATATGCTTCCTTCACTTACGAATGTAAATCCGTGTTTATTTAATTTTGTACTCAGTTCATATCCGTACACTTCTTCTTGTGAAATGATGTATAGGATGCAACCTTCGAGCACACCTTTTAACATTTGGCTGTGCATGATTTCACCACCTTTTACTCAGGTAACTTGCTGTGCAAGGTAGCTGTTATTCAAATTATAACATTCAGTAACTTGCAAAGCAAGTTACTGAAGTGGAAAACTTTAATGCGTGTTAATTTTTAAACGTTTCCCATACTAACGAGAGGAGGGAAGCATATGAAACCGTTTATGCCAAAACTTGTTTATTTTGAACCGAAGGCACTTGAATATCCACTTGGAAAAGAGCTGTATGAGAAGTTTACGAAGATGGGACTAGAGATTCGTGAAACGACATCCCATAATCAAATTAGAAATTTGCCGGGTGAAAATGATTTGCAAAAGTATCGTAATGCAAAATCAACGCTTGTCGTTGGGGTGAGGAAGACATTAAAGTTTGATACGTCAAAACCGTCAGCTGAATATGCGATTCCGCTTGCAACAGGATGTATGGGACATTGTCATTATTGTTATTTACAAACGACACTTGGGAGTAAGCCTTACGTTCGCGTGTATGTGAATCTTGAAGAAATATTTGAGAAAGCAAAGCAATATATGGATGAAAGAGCACCTGAAATAACAAGATTCGAAGCTGCTTGTACATCAGATATCGTTGGAATTGATCATTTAACACATGCATTAAAGCGGACGATAGAGTTTATTGGAGAAAGTGAATATGGGCGTTTACGTTTCGTTACGAAATATTCGCACGTTGATCATTTGTTAGATGCAAAACATAACGGAAAAACTCGTTTCAGGTTTAGTATTAATTCACGGTATGTAATTAAAAATTTTGAGCCGGGGACGTCACCGTTTGAAGAACGAATTGAAGCGGCTCGTAAAGTAGCAGGCGCGGGTTATCCGCTTGGGTTTATAGTTGCGCCGCTTTATATGCATGAAGGATGGGAAGAAGGATATCGTGAATTATTTGAGCGACTGTACAATGCACTAAAAGATTTGTCTATACCGAATTTAACATTTGAATTAATTCAACATCGCTTTACAAAGCCAGCCAAAAAGGTCATACAAGAGCGTTATCCGAGTACGAAGCTTGAAATGGATGAAGAGAAGCGAAAATATAAATGGGGACGGTACGGCATTGGGAAATACGTATATAAAAAAGATGACGCAGCAGTATTAGAAGAAACAATAAGAGGTTATATACATGAGTTTTTTCCTGATGCAGAAATACAATACTTTACTTAAGAGGAGTCTGTATGCAAATACAGATTCTTTTTTGTTTTATATATTTAGGCTTGTTTTCAACTTGTCACGTTATTCTTTCTGGTGTATCATTTTATTGATTGCTTCGTACGGAATGAGCAAAATGAAATTGGATGGAGGAAACCGATGCCTACCCCTAGTATGGAAGATTATATTGAACAAATTTATTTGTTGATTGATGAAAAGGGTTATGCCCGCGTATCTGATATTGCTGAAGCGCTTAGTGTACATCCATCCTCTGTAACAAAAATGGTGCAAAAATTAGACAAAGATGAATATCTAATTTATGAAAAATATAGAGGGCTTGTATTAACATCAAAAGGTAAAAAAATCGGAGAACGTCTCGTATATCGTCATGAATTGTTAGAGCAATTTATGCGTATTATCGGTGTGGATGAAAGTAAGATTTACAATGATGTAGAAGGAATTGAACATCATTTAAGTTGGGAAGCAATTGACCGCATTGGCGATTTAGTGCAATACTTTGAACAAGATGAGGTTCGAGTGGAAACACTTCGTGGCGTTCAAAAAGCAAATGAAGAGAAAAGTAATTAAGGGGAACGTAATTCGTTTCCTTTTTTATTTCAATCGAAAAGGATGGGAGAATTATGAAAGCAATTATTTTTGATTTTGATGGATTAATTGTGGACACAGAAACAATATGGTTTCACTCTTTCAGAGACGCCGTTCGTGAGTACGGTGGGGAGTTACCTTTAGAAGAATTTGCAAAGTGTATTGGAACGACAGATGATGTATTGTATGCCTATTTAAATGACCAATTAAAAGAGAAGTTTAACAAGCATGCATTAAAAGAAACAGTGAAAGCTTTACATAAAGAGAAAATGAAAATACCAGAAGCTCGTGACGGGGTAAAAGAATACTTACAAGAAGCGAAAGAAATGGGATTAAAAATCGCATTAGCTTCCAGTTCCTCTAGAGAATGGGTAATTCCTTTTTTGGAAGAGCTACAAATTCGAGATTATTTTGAAGTCATTAAAACGAGGGAAGATGTTGAGAAGGTAAAACCAGACCCAGCACTTTACCGAGTTGCGATAGAAGATTTAGGGATTGATCCGTCTGAAGCGGTTGTATTTGAAGACTCGTTAAACGGATTGAAAGCAGCGATTGCAGCAGGGTTAACGTGCGTCGTTGTACCTAATGATGTGACACGTAATTTACCATTTGAAAATCATCACCTTCGAATTGAAAGTATGAAAGATAAAAGCTTGAAAGAAGTACTGCGAAATATAAAGAAAGACCGTATTTCCTAAAAGGAAGCACGGTCTTTCTTTTTGTTTTTTTTACCTTCAATGACAGTTAAATGAGATTGTTTTCTTTTTCGCTTTAAAGAAGAAGGATTCCCTTTTTTCCCTTTGTCATTAGAAGCGTTTGATTTAAAGAAAGAATTGCTTAGGGGTGCTACATTTTGTTTCCCATGTTTGCGGCTCGATTGTTTTGCAGCACGCTTATATGAGCTTTGCGAATTTGCTGAACCGCTAGAGTTTGTAAACATTTTGTAGAGTAAATAAAAGATACCAACGACAGCCAACATGATACCAATATTTCTTAACACTCCCATTGGATCTGTAATGACAGATGAAACAAGGCCGAATATTGCTAATCCGATAATAAGCACAAATATAGCGAAAGTAAACGAACGACCGTTCATAAGGAACACCTCCTAAAAACATATATTAAAATTAGTATATTAACGATGAGGAAAGGAGTTGAACACCATTTTTAAATAATTATTGTTTGTTTTCTAAACGTAATAATTCTTCAAACGATGCAATGGCTACTTCCACTTGATCATCTGTTGGTTCTTTCGTTGTTAATAGTTGTAGCCATAATCCGGGATATCCAAGTATGCGTAATACTGGAATATCGCGTAATCGATTCGTAAATTGTAACACTTCAAAAGAAATGCCGAGAACGACTGGAATTAATAAAATTCGGTTTACGACTCTGGCCCAAAGTGGATCTGTAGGGACAAGGAAATAAACAAACATTCCAATAATGACTGTAAATATAATGAAGCTACTGCCACAACGATAATGAAGGCGAGTTTGTTTTTGAACATTTTCTACAGTCAATGAAAGATTATTCTCATAGGCATTAATTACTTTATGCTCCGCACCATGGTACTGAAATACCCGCTTAATGAGTGGCGTTAAAGAAATAAAGTATATATAGCTCAATAATAGCATGAGCTTAATGACACTTTCGACAATGATTTGCCCTGTATGAGATGGGAAAATCGGTCTCGTTAATTCAGCTAGTAATGCAGGAACTGCTGTGAAAATGACTTTACCGAATATGAAAGATAAAACGCCAACTGCTGCAACTCCTAATACCATCGTTAACTTCGATTGTTCTTCTTTTTTATTTGCAATTTGTTCGTCTTCTTCTGGGGGAACATCAAATCGTTCTGAAGCAAAGTTTAAATGTTTTGCTCCGTTCGCGCTTGCATCCACAATAGCGGCAATCCCTCGTAAAAATGGAATTTTTTTTAGGATAGATAATGCTTTATTACGAACGCGTGGTAATCGATAAAATTCAATCGATTTATCTTTACGACGAACCGCTGTAACAGTATATTCTCTACCGCCAAACATAACTCCTTCTATGACCGCTTGCCCGCCATATATTTGTTTTGACTCTTCTGCCATGTTAACACCAACCTGTATTTGTTTCTCTCTTATGTAGAAAAAGAGGCAATTGTCATACTGGGTTCTGTCATTTTGAAATAAGACAATCACCGAGTTTCCTTTATTTTATCGACAAATACAAGTATATGACAAGGAAAAATGTTACGAGAGTCGGACATTTCTTATTCTTTTTATAGACAAATTTCGCAGTATTTAAACATGGTTCAAAATAGTTTCGGGCATACTATTGAGCGGAGGTGTCGATGTGAGTCAAGAACAATTAGGAACAAGGAATTTTGTACAAATTGGTTTATTTGGTGGACTGTTTTGGGGAGGGATATGGTATTTCCTTCATATATTTTCATTTACAGAAGCGGGACCGAACTATTTATTATTACCATTTGCCTTTGGAAGCTGGAAAGAAGGGGTATGGGGCAATGTGTCAGGAATTGTTTGTATGGCACTACTCTCGATTTTAATTGCCTTTTTATATAAAGCGTTTTTGGCAAAGTTTGAAGGAATTCTTCCAGGGATGATTTATGGTCTATTTTGGTGGGCGTTATTATTTTTCGGAGTGGGGTTAATAGCTCCTGCTATTAAAAGTGCACTCCATTTACCGAAAGAAACAATTGTGACGACAATATGCATCTTTATATTGTATGGTGTGTTTATAGCATACTCTGTTTCCTACGCAGTAAATACGAATAAAGCTGAGCGAGAAGGGGAAGAGAAGACAAACTATTCAAATAAGTAACTCCTATGTTAAAATGTTATATAGATATTTAATATTAAGGAGTTTTAAGCATATGAAAAAGGTACTCCTCGTAAACGGTCCTAACCTAAATCGCCTCGGTGTCAGGGAGGTAAATGTATATGGAAAGGGCACGCTAGCGACACTTGAAGCAGATATGAAGCAAGAAGCAGAAGCAATGGGAGTGGAGTTAGAATGTTTCCAATCGAATCATGAAGGTGCGATTATCGATCGTATTCATGAGGCAGAAGATATATATGAAGGAATCATTTTAAATCCTGGAGCATTTACGCATTATAGCTATGCGATTCGAGATGCAATTGCGAGCATTTCGATTCCTGTTATTGAAGTACATATTTCTAACATTCACCAGCGTGAGGCGTTCCGTCACGAATCTGTGACCGCAGCTGTTTGTGCGGGACAAATTGTTGGATTTGGTTTTTATGGCTATAAGTTAGCGTTATTTGCATTAATGGAGAAATTGAGGGAGGCATAAAGTAATGGAGAAAATCGAAAGATTAAGAAGTGCATTTGATGAGGCTGGTATTGACGGTATTTTGTTAACAAATGAACATAGTCGTAGATATATGGCTAACTTCACAGGAACAGCTGGTGTTGTACTCATTTCGAAAAACCGCGCTCAATTTATTACAGATTTCCGTTACGTAGAGCAAGCTACTAAACAAGCGGTTGGATACGAGATTGTACAGCATGCAGGACTAATCATTGATGAAGTTGCAAAGCAAGTGAAAGAATTAGGAATTCAAAAGCTTGGCTTTGAGCAAGATACTCTTACATATAGTTCTTATTCAGCGCATAAAGAAGCAATCGATGCTGAATTTATCCCAACTTCTGGGCTTGTAGAAAAGTTACGCTTGATAAAGACTGATTCAGAGATTAAGATATTAAAGGAAGCTGCACAGATTGCAGATGCTGCCTTTGAACATATTCTATCATTCATTCGCCCGGGAGTATCTGAAATTGAAGTGTCAAATGAACTTGAATTTTTCATGAGAAAACAAGGAGCAACATCTTCTTCGTTTGATATTATCGTTGCTTCAGGTCTTCGTTCGGCATTACCGCACGGCGTGGCATCTGAAAAAGTGATAGAAACAGGAGATTTCGTTACATTAGACTTCGGCGCTTATTACAAAGGATATTGCTCTGATATTACTCGTACGATCGCAGTTGGTGAACCATCTGATAAATTGAAAGAAATTTATAATATCGTTTTAGAAGCACAATTACGTGGTGTGAACGGTATTAAAGCTGGTTTAACAGGCCGTGAAGCGGATGCGTTAACGCGCGATTACATAACGGAAAAAGGATACGGTGAATACTTCGGACACTCTACTGGTCATGGAATTGGTCTTGAAATCCATGAAGCACCAGGTTTAGCGTTCCGTTCTGATACAGTACTTGAACCAGGTATGGCTGTAACAGTAGAACCAGGTATTTATATTCCAGGTATTGGCGGCGTACGTATTGAAGATGATATCATTGTAACAAGTGAAGGTAATGAAGTAATTACGAAATCACCAAAAGAACTTATTATTTTGTAATACACAGGAGGATTTTTTTACATGATTTCAGTAAACGATTTTCGTACAGGTTTAACAATTTCAGTGGATAATAGCCTTTGGCAAGTACTTGATTTCCAACACGTAAAGCCAGGTAAAGGTGCTGCATTCGTTCGTTCTAAACTACGTAACCTTCGCACAGGTTCTGTTCAAGAGAAAACATTCCGTGCAGGTGAGAAAGTAGAAAAAGCACACATCGAAAACCGTCGTATGCAATATTTATACGCAAGCGGTGAGGCTCACGTATTTATGGATAACGGAACTTATGAGCAAATCGAACTTGGTGAAAAACAAATCGAGCGCGAGCTTAAATTCCTAAAAGAAAACATGGAAGTATCTATTATGACTTACCAAGGCGAAGTACTTGGTGTTGAACTTCCAAACACAGTTGAATTACAAGTTACAGAAACAGAGCCAGGTATTAAAGGTGATACTGCTTCTAACGTAACAAAACCAGCTACATTAGAAACTGGCCTTGTTGTACAAGTACCAATCTTCATTAACGAAGGCGAAACACTTATCATCAACACTGGTGAAGGTAAATACGTTTCTCGTGCATAGTAGAAAAGCACTCGTGATTATCACGAGTGCTTTTTTTATAGAAAATAGGGCAGATAATAAATAGTAGTTATTATAAAACTGAAAGCTGTAAGACTAGCAGCACCTGTTGTGTAAGGACCCCATGTCATTTGAAAAGGTTTTACCGTACCTGTTTTATATATAGTGTGATCAATGTTGTTATTTTGATTTATATTTAAAGCAATGAGCCAGATTGCCCCGAATATCGCTAAACTACCAAGAAAAAAGGCCTCCATAAATGACCAACCGACCAATAATGAAAAAAGATAAATAAGAGCTACTTCTACTACAACGGTTAAACTAATTTTCAATATCTTCATATTTTTCCTCCTCCTTTTGTAGGTCTAGCCAATTGAGAAAGTTCTCACGTGACACAACATGTAGTACACAAGAAGATTTTACTTCATTCTCTAAGGCAGAATGTTCATTAGGGAACGTATCTTCCACATGCAATGAAATATAAGGTAGTTTTTCTTGTGCTTTTAACGAGCGAATATTATTCGTTTTAGCACCAGTAAATACGTAGGAAAGTTGTAAGTCTAAAAAGGCGATTTTAAAGATTTCTTTTTTAGCAGCCTCATTATATCCTTTTCCCCAGTACGGATAGCCGAGCCAACTACCAATGTGAGATTGTTTCTTCTCGTAATTAATATGTTTAAGTGTGGTGAGACCAATTATTTCATTCTCTTCATTTACAATCACTCTCGATAAAGACTTCTTTTGGCGTTCTTCTTCTATGGCGAAAAGAAGGAATGCTTTCGTGTCTTCGATTGTTTCTACTTTTATTCCTAATGCATTTTTTACGTGTGGATCACTTGATAGCTTGAAAATCGCATTTGCATAGCGTAAATCTAGTGGTACTAAAGTAACTTGTTGCATCGTCTATTCCCCTTTCAAATTAAATATACCATAATATACCATTTGAAATAAGGATATTCAGATTAATAGAAGACGGTAGATAAAAATTATGTTTTTAATTCTGAAATAGACAACCTCTGCATATGGTTGTACAAATATATTCTTTTTTGGAGTGCAGCACTAGTAACCGTTATGGGAGAGGGTGGGAGAATGAAACAGTGGCTAGCGGCAATGGAAACATCCGTGCTTGTTATGGGAGCACTTCGATTATTTTCAGGTAGTGCGGAAATATTTGCTGCTTTGCTTATGCTCTATGTGAATGATGCAAAGAAAGCATTGTTTATAAATAGTATGTTGGCGTTTGTTGGACCGACCGTATTAATTTTAACAATGACAATAGGTATAGCGAGTGTGGCAAGCGAGATTTCTTTCTTGAAACTCTTTTTTTTAACGCTTGGAATTTGCTGCATTTTTATCGCGTTGTTGAAATAAGTAAGTCGAGTATAGTGGGGCGAAGCTGATGAAAGAAGTATTAGAAGTTTTACCGAAAACGATGAAGCAGTTAGTGGAAAGTTGTAAGCAGTACGATGCTCTAGAGGAAATCCGAGTTCGAATTGGAAGACCGCTAGAGTGTATTGCTCATGGTGAAGTGTTTTTTTATGACTATGTCGTTACAGCAGATGATGCTATTTACTTATTGAATAAGTTAAGTCACTTCTCAATTTATACGATGGAAGAAGAATTAAAGCGTGGGTATGTGACACTTCGAGGTGGGCATAGAATAGGCCTAGCAGGAAAAGTCATTACAGAAAAAAGCACAGTGAAAATGATTCGAGATGTCTCTTCTTTTAATATTCGTATTGCTCGTCAAAAAATAGGAATTGCTGAACCGCTTTTACCGTATTTGTATGAATCACGATGGTTAAACACGATGGTAATTGGCCCGCCACAAACGGGGAAAACAACACTTTTAAGAGATGTAGCGCGTTGCATGAGTCAAGGTGTAAGTACTTCGAAAATTCCTTCTTGTAAAGTCGGGATTGTTGATGAACGGTCAGAAATTGCTGGCTGTGTGAAAGGTATCCCGCAATATGACTTTGGCACACGAGTAGATGTGTTAGATGCATGTCCAAAAGCTGAAGGAATGATGATGATGATCCGTTCTATGAGCCCAGATATATTAATTGTGGATGAAATTGGGCGTAAAGAAGATAGTGAAGCAATTATGGAGGCTGTACATGCAGGGGTTCAGCTTTTTATAAGTGCACATGGATTTTCCTATGATGATGTTGTGAAACGCCCATCATTAAAGGCAGTGCTAGAGCTCGGCATTTTTGATAGGTTTGTGGAATTGTCAAAAGCAAGAGGGCCAGGAACAGTTATGCAAGTGAAAGATAAATATGGAAAACCGGTATTACCTCATAGAAAGGCTGAGAGCGTATGGTGAAAATATTTGGTGCAGTGTTAATCGTTGCGGTCAGCACCTTTTTCGGGTTTTCATACGCCAAAAGATACAGTGAGAGACCGAGACAACTTAGATTATTAAAAGCAGCACTGCAATCATTAGAGGCGGAAATTATGTATGGGCATACACCATTGTCTGAAGCCGCTGAGAGATTAGTGAAACAAATGCCGAAGCCGTTAAATTGGATATTTCAAAGTTTCGCTAGCAGGCTAGAAAGCGGAGAACAAACAGTTAGAGAAGCTTGGATAGATAGTTTGAAAGAAAATTGGAAGCTAACAGCATTTCAACAAACGGAGTACGAGATTTTACAGCAATTTGGTGAAACGCTTGGACAACATGATCGTGAATCACAACAAAAACATATTCGCTTATGTATTACACATTTAGAGAGAGAAGAAGAAGAAGCGAAAGCATTACAACTGCAATATGAAAAGATGATTAAGAGCTTAGGAGTACTAGCGGGGCTACTTATCGTAATTTTACTGCTATAGGGGGGAGAAAGGCGATGTCCATTGATGTTGGATTAATATTTCAAATCGCCGGAATCGGCATTGTTTTAGCTTTCATCCATACTGTACTAAAAGAATTAAAGCGTGAGGATATTGCAAATTGGGTTATCCTCGTCGGTTTTGTCGTTATTTTATTTCATGTCGCATTTTTAATTAATACGCTATTTGACAAGATTAAAAGTGTCTTTCTCTTCCAGTAAAGGGGGCGGTTCGAATCGAAATTATACAAATTGTCGGATTAGGCCTCGTTGCTACGTTTTTAGCAGCTGTATTGAATCAGCATAAATCTAGCATTACGTCATTATTTATTGTGTTCGTAGGTAGCGTAATGTTCCTTCTTTTAATCGATCAAATTCACGCTATTTTACAAATGATTGAGAGAGTAGCGAGTGAAGCGAAAGTTAGCAACGTATATGTAGAAACGTTACTAAAAATTATTGGGATTGCTTATATCGCTGAGTTTGGAGCGCAAATTACAAAGGATGCAGGGCAGGGGGCAATCGCTTCGAAAATTGAATTAGCTGGAAAGATTTTAATTCTCGTTATGGCGATCCCTATTTTGACGGTTGTAATTGAAACTATTCTCGGATTTTTACCGACGGGATAAGGGGGAGTGAATGTTGAGGGGGTTTGGAGCTAAGCTGCTATTTGCTTGCTTCCTTTTCTTTTCTTTACCGGTTGTTGTACAAGCTTCTCCTGTAGAGACAAACGTCGTTGATCAACAATTGGATAAGCTCGGAATTGAAGATGTGAAGCAATTTTGGGACGGGCTTGTTACAAAATATGGAGGTTACTTACCAGAGAGTCAAAAAGGTAGCTTTATGGAGTTTGTAAAGGGAGAAAAAGAAATTTCTATAAAAGAGTGGATACTAGGTTTATTAAAGTACTTATTTCACGAGCTTGTTGCAAATGGGAAACTACTTGGAACGCTCATTATGCTCACAATTTTTAGTGCATTATTGCAATCACTGCAATCGGCATTTTCAAAGAGTAGTGTAAGCAAAATAGCCGATGCAGTTGTATATATGGTACTAATTATTTTCGCTTTAAATAGCTTTTATGTCGTTATGACATATGCAAGAGAAACGATACAAACAATGGTAGATTTCATATTAGCGTTATTGCCTATCTTGCTTGCACTTATAGCAACAGGGGGCGGTGTTGTATCCGTATCGTTTTTTCATCCGATTATCATCTTCTTAATGAATACGAGTGGGCTTTTGATGAATTATATCGTTCTACCACTTTTATTACTTGCAACGATATTAAGTATTGTAAGTACGATGAGTGATCAATATAAAGTTACGAAATTGTCCAAGCTTCTCCAAAACGTTAGCGTCGGGATTATCGGTATCTTTTTAACGATTTTTTTAGGCGTATTATCTGTACAAGGAACAGCGACAGCTGTTGCTGATGGAATCGCTGTGAAAACAGCTAAATTTGTAACAGGGAACTTTATTCCCGTAGTAGGAAGGATGTTTACCGAGGCAGCGGATACAGTTATTAGTGCGTCGGGATTATTAAAAAACACAGTCGGAATTATTGGGCTCGTCATTCTATGCTTAATTGTCGCTTTTCCAGCGATTCAAATTTTTTGCATAGCATTTATTTATAAGTTCGCAGCAGCAGTATTGCAACCAGTTGGCGGCGGAGCAATTATTCAATGTTTAGATATCATTGGACGGAGCATTATTTATGTATTTGCTTGCTTAGCTATCGTATCGTTTATGTTCTTTTTAAGTATCACAATTATTATTGCTGCGGGGAACATTACACTTATGATGCGGTAGGAGGTGAAGGGTATGCAATTTGTTACAGAGTGGATTCGAAATATTATCGTTTTTTTACTCTTAGCTACAATGCTTCATCTTATTCTTCCAAATTCTAATTTGCAAAAGTACGTTAAATTCGTTGTAAGTCTATTATTAGTTGTTTTAATTTTAACGCCGCTTTTTAAACTATTGCAAACAGATGTAAATGAAGTAATCGCAAATTTTAATGAAGAGAAGTACGTAGCAGAAGGATCTGTAAAAAATTCAATAGATTCGAAGAAAAAAGAAATACAAGCTCTAACACGTGCATATAGTTTAGAAGAGATGGCTACCAAAATGAAAAAAGAAGTAGGAAAAGAGTTTGAGAAACAGTATGGTATGTCAGTCTCTGAAATACAAATAGTCGCGGCGGAAAGCACAGCGGAAGTAAAGTCAGCGAAAGATATTCAATCTGTTGTTGTGACGTTGAAAGAAAAAGAACGTAGTAAAAATGATGCAATTGAAACAGTAAAACCAGTTGAAATTAACACGAAAGAACCACCGAAAAAGGTAGAGGAAACGAATGTAGAAATGAAAGACTTCTTTTCAAGCAGGTGGCAACTAGAGAATAAACAAATCCAAGTTCAAATGGAAGGGAGGACAGGTAGAGTAAATGGACAATAAAGATAAAAATTCGAAGTTCTCATTTTTTCGAAACTTATTGAATGGAGATGAAAAAGAAAGTAATGAGAAGGGAAAAAAGGTAACACCTAAGTTCTTACTTGTCCTACTCATACTTGGAATGTTGCTTATGTTTTCTAGTAGTTTTTTTTCAAGTAAAAAAGAAGAAGTACCTGTATTTAAAGAACAAAAAACTCAAAACCAAGAAAAAGACGTACCAACTTTTGGACAAAAAAATAATGATAATATGTCAAATGTAGAAAAATATGAAAAAGCGTATGAGCAAGAATTAAAAGCAGCCTTAGAAGAAATAGCAGGAGTAAAAGATGTAACGATTAATGTGAATTTAGACTCATCAGAGGAAAAAATATTAGAAAAAAATACAGTGAAACGTTCACAAACAACAGGTGAAACAGATAAAACAGGTGGCAAGAGGGAAGTAGAAGATGAGTCTCTTGATGAAAAGACAGTCATTATACGTGAAGGGGATAAAGAAACTCCCGTTGTTTTACGAACAGAGAAACCGAAAGTGCGAGGTGTTCTTGTCGTAGCAAAGGGAGTGGATAATATACAAGTTAAAGCGATGGTAAAAGAAGCTGTCATACGGCTGCTAGATGTACCAGCTCATCGCGTTTCAGTATCACCGAAAAATTGATAGGGAGGAAATAAAGTGTTAAAAAAACAAACGGTTTGGCTATTAACGATGTTGAGTTTAGTTGTTGTACTATCTGTGTATTACGTAACAACTCCAGAAAAAATGAATACAGCATCGCCGACAACAGGGGAAAAGATTGGACAAGAAAAACAAGGTACTGATAAAGCAGTAACAAATGAAGCACCTAAAGAAACGCCAAAAAAAGAGAATACAAGTAAGGAAACATCAAATAAAGAGACAAACAAAGAAACAGAGAAAAAAGAGAGTACTACAAAAGAAAGTGCTACAAAAGAAACAAGTAAAAAAGAAGCTAACGTGACAGTTCAATCAAGTGATGAAAATTTTACAGCGTTACGTATGCAAATGGAAGATCAGCGAAGTGAACAAAAAGCAAGATTACAAGAAGTGATGAATTCAGCAAAATCTTCAGCAACAGAAAAAAGTAAAGCAAAAGATAATTTTGATGCCATTACGACAATGGAAACGAAACAAGAATTACTTGAGACAGTAATTAAATCTCAAGGTGGATATAAAGATGCCCTTGTAAGAGCTGATGGAACTGACATTAAAGTAACTGTAAAAGCAGCAAAGCATTCACAAAAAGAAGCGAATAAAATTATACAACTTGTAAGAAGTGAAGGCGGATCAAAAGATGTAGGTGTAAAATTTGATCCACCAACAAAATAAAACGAATAATCCGCGGGGAAATCCTCCGCGGATTATTCGTTTTTAAGACTCGGATTGTTTGAAAATAGTTAGATAAAGTGAAACTTTAATCAGTGGGGTAAAAAATAATAGAAAAAAAGCTATCATTTTCGATAGCTTTTTTCTGTTTCGTCTTTGTAATTGTTTTTACTATGTTCAACTCGGAACGGAGAAATACGTTGTGAGTAAAAGATTAGTGGTTCATGGTAGCGGTGATTACTTTTTCCGGATTTGACGTGGATGAAGAGAACGAATGCCCAGACCATTACGGCAGGTAAGAAGAGAATGAGCCATATCATATGTCCACACCTCGATACAATATATTTTCTACACTTTGAACATACTATTCTTATATGAAGGAATGATGAACGACGTGTAAACAAAAAAATAATATTTGGTAAAAATACGTTATTGACTATAGATGTGGCGAAGAGTAGAGCGTGAGTGGGGTGTTTACTGTGTACAGTTTTGAATAAGTAGTGGATGTTTTTTAGGAAGTGGTCTTGCCAATTTCGTGTGAAACTTGGTATTATTACTAGGTATTAAATTTTTATTGGGATAACATTTTTACAGGAATTTCGATTTATTATAAAGAAATATAAATTGGAATGTTTAAAAAATTTATCGTAAGATGGAAATAGTAACTATTTCTATTAGTAAATGAAATGCATTTTCTAATAGAGTACATCGTATTTTTACAGTCAATCTAGTTTTTAGTGACGAGAAATCTGTAAAAACGGGACAAACAAGAGTATGGGAGTGGATTTTACATGTTTAAAATTCAAGAAGTTCGTGAATTAATTAAATTAATTGATAGCTCTAATATTGATGAATTTGAATACAAAAAAGATGGTACGACAATCAAAATGAAAAAGCGTGGTAATGAAGTTGTTGCGGTGCAAGCACCTGTAGCAAAACAAGCCGTGCAACCAGTAGCACCTGTTGAAGTTGAAACAACAGTAGCGGCAGCGCAAGTGGAAGTGCAAAAACAAGAAGAGAAAAAAGCTGTTCAGAATGAAAACCTACATAAAATTACATCACCAATGGTAGGTACATTCTATTCTTCTTCTTCTCCTGATACGCCTCCATATGTAAGTGTAGGGGATAGAGTATCGAAAGATTCTATCGTATGTATTGTCGAGGCTATGAAGTTATTTAACGAAATCGATGCAGATATAGATGGCGAAATTGTTGAGATTCTTGTTAATAACGGACAGCTTGTTGAGTATGGACAACCGCTATTTCTTGTAAAAGCGTAATAAGGGAGTCTTTGTGATGATAAAAAAAGTATTAATAGCCAATCGTGGGGAAATTGCTGTACGAATTATTCGTGCTTGTAAAGAAATGGATATTGAAACAGTTGCAATTTATTCAGAAGCAGATAAAGAGTCACTTCACGTACAAATTGCTGATGAGGCGTATTGTGTAGGACCAACGATTTCGAAAGAAAGCTATTTAAATTTGACGAACATTATTAGTGTTGCGAAGTTAACAGGCTGCGATGCAATTCATCCGGGATACGGATTTTTAGCAGAGAATGCAGATTTTGCAGAGTTATGCCGTGAATGTAACTTAATTTTTATCGGTCCAAGTCCAGAAGCTATTTCAAAGATGGGCACAAAAGACGTTGCTCGTGATACAATGAAAGAAGCAGGGGTTCCGATTGTACCAGGTTCACAAGGAATTATTAAAAATACCGAAGAAGCGATCGAACTTGCGAATCAAATTGGATATCCTGTTATTATTAAAGCGACTGCAGGTGGCGGCGGAAAAGGTATTCGTGTTGCGCGTCATGAAGAAGAGCTTGTAAAAGGAATTCAAATTACACAGCAAGAAGCTAGTACCGCTTTTGGGAACCCTGGTGTATACTTAGAAAAGTACGTTGAAGATTTCCGCCATGTTGAGATTCAAATAATGGCAGATACACACGGAAATGCCATTCATTTAGGAGAGCGTGATTGTACAATTCAGCGCCGCTTGCAAAAACTACTAGAAGAAAGTCCATCACCAGCACTTGATGAAAATGTGCGTAAGCAGATGGGTGAGGCGGCAGTTAAAGCGGCGGTAGCGGTTGATTATACAGGTGCTGGTACGGTTGAGTTTATTTATGAATATAAAACGAAAAGCTTTTATTTCATGGAGATGAATACGAGAATCCAAGTTGAGCACCCAGTTACTGAAATGGTAACAGGGGTGGACTTAATTAAAGAACAAATTCTTGTTGCTTCTGGAGAAAAGTTATCGTTACAGCAAGAAGAAGTACAATTTAATGGTTGGGCAATTGAATGCCGAATTAATGCGGAAAACCCTGCCAAAAAATTTATGCCATCTCCAGGTAAAGTAGAAATGTACTTACCACCAGGCGGATTTGGTATTCGCGTCGATTCAGCTGTATATCCGGGGTATTCAATCCCACCTTTCTATGATTCGATGGTTGCTAAATTAATTGTTCACGGAAAAACACGTGAAGAGGCAATTGCAAAAATGAAGCGTGCACTCAGTGAGTTTGTCGTTGAAGGCGTACATACAACAATCCCGTTCCATTTGCAATTGTTAGATCATCCTGATTTTGTAAAAGGTGAGTTTAATACGAAATTTTTGGAAGAGCATGAACTTGTGACGCAGTGATACATTAAAGGAGGTTTTTTTCATGGCTGAACATATGTTAGATATGGGTCAAGATACAACTCTTGGTAAAGTAGAAATTGCACCAGAAGTAATTGAAGTAATCGCAGGTATTGCAGCTGCTGAGGTAGAAGGCGTAGCGGCAATGCGTGGTAATTTTGCTACAGATGTTGTTGAGAAGTTAGGGAAGAAAAATCATGGTAAAGGTGTAAAGGTTGAATTAGCAAACGAAGATATTATCGTTGACCTTTATGTTGTGATGTATTTTGGCGTAGCAATTCCAGTTGTTGCACAAAAGATTCAAGACAACATTCGCCAAGCACTCTTTACAATGACAGGGCTTGAGCCAAAAGAAGTGAATGTTCACATCGTTGGCGTAACATTCGAAACACAAAAAACAGAAATCGAACCAGTGTAAGAATGAAAAAGGTGCCTAGTAACATAGGCATCTTTTTTATCGTTTCGTTTCTTCACAAATTACAACCCTCTAATTATTATACTATTTCAAAAAATGAGAAATAAAAAAGAAAATGTTTCGTTTTACCAAAAAACGTACATTGTGATAAGATATGGAACTTGAAGTTAATCTTTTTATTATTTTTCAGCCTTGTAACCCGTGTGTGAAACGATAAATTGTGTTATTATCATTGTATTATAAGGTTGGAAAATCAATGAAAACTGTAAGAGTAAGTGAATTGACGGCTTATAAATTATAATAATATAACAAAGCATAAGGAAAGACTTGAAGCATAAAGGAGAGTTACAATGAAACGTAGGACGGCTAGAGAAAGAGCTATGCAAGCATTATATCAAATGGATATTACAGGTGAATTAGAACCGAAAGTAGCAGTGGAAAACACGCTAGATGAAGGTGAAGAAACAAATGAGTTTCTAGAATCACTTGTTGTAGGTTTTGTAGAAAATAAAGAAGTAATTGATGAAGCGATTCGTCAAAATTTAAAAAAGTGGAAGCTTGAGCGTATTAGTATTGTTGATCGCAGTATTTTACGTGTAGCTGTGTATGAAATGAAATACATGGAAGAAATTCCACACAACGTAACAATTAACGAGGCAATTGAAATTGCTAAAACATTTGGGGATGAGGAATCTCGTCGTTTTATTAACGGCGTTTTATCTAATATAAAAGATACACTGTAATTTCTTTAAGGGGGAATCTTAAAATGGTAGCAGTAATCATCAAAGGAAATGAAGTTGCGGAGAAAAAACGAGCACAATTAACAGAAGAAGTTGTGAAGTTGAAAGAGCAAGGGATTGTACCAGGATTAGCAGTTATTTTAGTTGGAGAAGATCCAGCATCTCGTTCTTATGTAAAGGGAAAAGAAAAGGGCTGCGAACAAGTAGGAATCTATTCAGAGCTAATTGAATTTCCTGAAACAATTACGGAGGAGCGTTTGCTTGCTGAAATCGATCGCTTAAATGGCGATGACCGCATTAATGGCATATTAGTGCAATTACCTTTACCAAAACATATTGAAGAAAAAGCTATCATTGAAAGAATTTCACCAGAAAAAGATGTAGATGGATTTCACCCAATCAGCGTAGGACGTATGATGACGGGACAAGATACATTCCTTCCATGTACACCGCATGGTATTGTAGAGTTAGTAAAAGAAACAAATCTTGATATCTCAGGAAAACATGTTGTAGTAATTGGAAGAAGTAATATTGTCGGCAAGCCAGTGGGACAATTGTTCTTAAATGAAAATGCAACTGTCACATACTGTCATTCTAAGACGCAAAATATGAAAGAGTTAACGAAATTAGCTGATATTTTAATCGTAGCAGTAGGACGACCTAAAATGGTAACAGCTGATTATATGAAAGAAGGAGCAGTTGTAATCGACGTTGGTGTAAACCGTTTAGAAACAGGAAAACTTTGTGGTGATGTTGACTTTGACAACGTGTTAGATGTTGCAGGTTACATTACACCTGTGCCAAAGGGTGTTGGTCCAATGACGATCACAATGCTTCTTCATAATACTGTTGAATCGGCTAAGCGTGCAGGTGTCGTTTGTAAATAATTTGAGTCGGCTATGAGGAGAGAGAAATGGAGAAACAATATTTAACCGTTACAGCGTTAACACGCTATATAAAAACAAAAATAGAATATGATCCGCACTTACAGTCTGTTTGGTTAAAAGGTGAAATTTCCAACTTTAAAAATCATAGCCGTGGCCACATGTATTTTACATTGAAAGATGAAAATGCAAGAATCGCAGCGGTTATGTTTGCGGGTCATAATCGTAATATTAAATTCAGACCTGAAAATGGGATGAAGGTACTCGTGAAAGGGAAAATTTCTGTTTACGAGGCGAGTGGTTCTTATCAAATTTATATTCAAGACATGCAGCCTGACGGAGTCGGAAACCTGCATTTAGCTTACGAACAATTAAAGGTTCGTTTAGAGGAAGAAGGATTGTTTTCTCAAGTTTATAAAAAAACAATCCCTCCTTATGCGAAAACAATAGGTGTGATTACGTCACCAACAGGAGCAGCGATTCGTGATATTATAACAACGATTAAACGTCGTTATCCAATTGGAAATGTTATTGTGTTTCCAGTACTTGTACAGGGGGAGTCATCAGCTCCCTCAATTGTACAAGCGATTCGTACAGCGAATGAAATGGAAGGGATAGATGTCCTAATCGTTGGGCGCGGTGGAGGCTCTATTGAGGAATTGTGGGCGTTTAATGAAGAGATGGTTGCAAGAGCTATTTTCAAGAGTGAGATCCCTATTATTTCAGCAGTAGGCCATGAAACAGACTTTACAATTGCGGATTTTGTTGCCGATTTAAGAGCACCAACACCAACTGCAGCGGCTGAGCTGGCAGCGCCTAATATTATCGAGTTACAAGAAAAGGTATTACAAAGAACTCTAAGGTTGCAAAGAGCAATGAGAGAGTTAGTACATAAAAAAGAAGAAAAACTACAAGTATTGCAAAAATCTTATGCGTTCCGTTATCCAAGACAAGTATATGAGCAAAAAGAAGAGCAATTGGATAGAGCGTTAGAACAGCTTGTGTTAGCGAAAGAGCGCTATATTGATAAAAAGGTAAATCAGTTAAAACAGCTTTCATTTTATTTAGAGAAGCACCACCCATCTCAAAAAATTATGCAAACGAAGGTAGCAGTTGAAACATTGCAAAAGCAATTGCAACGTGAAATGCAAACGTTACTCCAAACGAAAGAATTTGCCTTTGTAAGAGCTGCTCAAAAACTTGAAGCGCTAAGTCCGCTTAAAGTAATGATGAGAGGGTACGGGCTTGTATATGATGAAGAGAAGCAAGTGTTAAAAAGTGTGAAAGATGTTAGCCTTGGAGATGCTGTTTCAGTTCAATTACAAGATGGAATATTAGATTGTAGCGTATCAGGAATAGAGGAGCGTGAATTGAATAATGGAAAATAAATTAAGCTTTGAAGAGGCAATTTCGCAACTTGAGCACCTCGTTTCTAAGTTAGAGCAAGGTGACGTACCTTTAGAAGAAGCAATTTCTTATTTTAAAGAGGGTATGGAATTATCTAAGCTTTGTGATGAGAAGTTGAAGAACGTACAAGAACAAATGGCAGTTATTCTTGGGGAAGATGGAGAGCTTGAACCGTTTACTGCTTTAGGAGATGAAGCATAGTGACAATTGCTTTTGATACTTTTTTGAAAGAAAGTAAAACTTTCGTAGAAGAGAAGCTTGTAAGCTATGCAAATGAATTACAATGTCCAAATGTACTTCGTGAAGCGATGGCATATTCTTTGGAAGCGGGTGGAAAGCGTCTCCGCCCGTTACTTTTATTTGCAACATTACAAGCGTTTGGTAAAGAAAAAAATCTTGGTGTAGGTGCAGCTTGTGCTCTTGAAATGATACATACATACTCGTTAGTTCATGATGATTTACCTTGTATGGATGATGATGATTTAAGAAGAGGGAAGCCCACAAATCATAAAGTATTTGGTGAAGCGATGGCAGTTTTAGCAGGTGATGGTTTGTTGACATATGCTTTTCAAGTTATTATGGCATATGAACAAAAGGAAATCTCTGCTGAGAAAAAAGTAAGACTTGTACTTGAGCTTGCAAAGGCGGCAGGGCCAGAGGGAATGGTTGGCGGACAAGTAGCAGACATGGAAGCGGAAGGGAAACAGCTTACGATTGATGAGCTAGAATATATTCATAAGCATAAGACTGGGAAACTACTTGAATTCGCTGTACTAGCAGGGTCGATACTTTCTAATGCCACAGAAGAACAGGAAGAAAAATTACTTGAGTTTGCAAAATATATCGGCCTAGCTTTCCAAATTCGAGATGATATTTTAGATGTGGAAGGAACCGAAGAAGAGATTGGAAAACCGATTGGTAGTGATGTTTCCAACGAAAAGAGCACATATACGACGTTATTTACTGTAGATAGAGCAAAGGATATTTTAGAAGAAACGATTGCAAAAGCAAAAGATGCTATTAGTTCCTTGCAATTACAAGATGAATATTTACTATCTATTTGCGATTTGATTGCAAAACGTAATAACTAATATAACAGCGTTTTCATTTGTTGAGTCATTCATCATTTTATGATATAAATGTAGGAAAAGGTTTTTCTTTTCTTGTTATTGGCAAAAATATATGTAGATTACATTGCCGTTATCACTTCGTGTTAGCGGCTATTTTTTTCATCGCCTAAAGAAATATAGTTTATAATAAGATTAGGGCGCAATAGACTGGTTAATAGCAGGACAAGTTGAAAAATAAAAAAAAGAGAATTTCTTGTTTTGTGTAAATGTTTTTTATAATATTTGACATGTTGACAGATTATGAAATGAAAGTGAGTGATCCATGTGGATCTAACGCAAATTCAAAACCCTAGTTTTTTGAAAGATATGTCTATCAGTGAACTAGAGGGATTGAGTGAGGATATTCGTAAGTTTTTAATTGAAGAGCTCTCTCAAACAGGTGGACATATTGCGCCTAATTTAGGTGTAGTAGAACTCACAATTGCTCTGCATAAATTATTTGATAGTCCGAAAGATAAATTTTTATGGGATGTAGGACATCAATCCTATGTACATAAAATTTTAACTGGACGTGCAAAAGAATTCGGCACATTAAGGCAATATCAAGGTCTATGTGGTTTCCCAAAACGTTGTGAGAGTGAGCACGATGTATGGGAAACTGGCCATAGCTCGACATCATTATCTGCTGCAATGGGAATGGCTCTAGCACGTGATTTAAAGAAAACGAAAGAATATGTTATACCAATCATTGGAGATGGTGCTTTAACGGGCGGAATGGCTTTAGAGGCATTGAACCATATTGGACATGAAAAAACAGACATGATTGTTATTTTGAATGATAATGAAATGTCAATTGCGCCAAACGTTGGTGCGCTTCATAATGTGCTTGGACGTCTACGTACCGCAGGAAAATACCATTGGGTAAAAGACGAGCTAGAGTATATTTTGAAGAAAATCCCAGCTGTCGGTGGGAAAGTTGCTGCGACAGCAGAGAAAATAAAAGATAGTCTTAAATATTTACTAGTATCCGGTGTCTTTTTCGAAGAGTTAGGCTTTACATATTTAGGTCCAGTCGATGGACATGATTATGAAAAGTTATTCGAAACGTTGCAATATGCAAAGAAAACAAAAGGCCCGGTGCTTGTTCATGTTATTACGAAAAAAGGAAAAGGTTACAAACCAGCTGAGAGTGATGTTATTGGCACTTGGCATGGAACAGGACCTTATAAAATTGAATCAGGTGACTTCGTTAAACCGAAAGAAGTTGCACCAGCATGGAGTGCTGTTGTTAGTGAAACAGTACTTAAGTTAGCGAGAACGGATGAGCGTATCGTTGCAATTACACCTGCAATGCCTGTTGGATCGAAACTTGAGAAATTCCAAAAAGAATTCCCAGATCGTATGATTGATGTAGGTATTGCAGAACAGCATGCTACAACCATGGCAGCGGGTATGGCAACGCAAGGTATGAAACCATTCTTAGCGATTTATTCAACATTTTTACAAAGAGCATATGACCAAGTTGTTCATGATATATGCCGCCAAAATTTAAATGTTTTCATCGGAATCGATCGCTCTGGTTTAGTAGGAGCAGATGGTGAAACGCATCAAGGTGTATTTGATATTTCATTCTTACGCCACTTGCCGAATATGGTACTTATGATGCCAAAAGATGAAAATGAAGGGCAACATTTAGTATACACGGCGATGCAATATGAAGATGGACCAATCGCATTACGTTATGCGCGAGGTAATGGACTTGGCGTTCATATGGATGAAGAATTAAAGGCGATTCCAATCGGTTCATGGGAAACGTTAAAAGAAGGTACACAAGCAGCTATTTTAACATTTGGTACTACAATACCAATGGCAATGGAAGCGGCTGAGCGTCTTGAAAAGGCTGGAGTTTCAGTGAAAGTAGTGAACGCTCGCTTCATTAAACCAATGGATGAAGCATATTTACATGATCTCTTAGGAAAAAATATACCAATTTTAACGATTGAAGAAGCTTGCTTAATTGGTGGTTTTGGAACAGGAGTAGTTGAATTTGCGTCTGAGAACGGGTACCATAGTGCGTTAGTTGAACGAATGGGTATTCCAGATCGTTTCATAGAGCACGGTAGTGTAACAAAATTATTAGAAGAAATCGGTTTAACGACAGATGCTGTTGTAGACCGTATTCATACAATGATTCCATCAAAACAAAAAAGGGCGTAACAAATGAGTGCGAAAAAAGAAAGAGTAGATGTACTATTAGTAGAGCGAGGGCTTATAGAAACACGTGAGAAAGCAAAACGCGCCATTATGGCCGGCCTTGTATATGCGAATGAGATGAGATTGGATAAGCCAGGAGAGAAAATCCCACAAGATACAGAGATTACGGTGAAGGGGCAAGTTATGCCGTATGTAAGCCGTGGTGGTTATAAACTAGAAAAGGCATTAGAGACATTTCATCTTGATTTACAAGATAAAGTTATGATAGATATTGGTTCATCAACTGGTGGCTTTACCGATTGCGCGCTTCAAAATGGAGCGAAATTATCTTATGCATTAGATGTAGGGTACAATCAACTTGCGTGGAAATTGCGTCAAGATGAGCGTGTTGTCGTAATGGAACGAACGAACTTCCGTTACGTAACACCAGCAGACTTAGAACGTGGTTTACCACAATTTGCTAGTATCGATGTTTCGTTTATATCATTAAAACTTATATTGCCAGTTTTAAAAACAATGCTTATGCCGAATGGGGATGTAGCAGCGTTAATTAAACCGCAGTTTGAAGCTGGAAGAGAGCAAGTTGGTAAAAAGGGTATCGTTCGCGATCGAAAAGTACATGAGGCTGTCGTAGAAATGATTGTCGACTTTGCTATAAAAGAAGGATACGACGTAGAAGGTTTAACATTCTCACCGATTACGGGCGGGGATGGTAACATTGAATTTTTAATTCATCTGAAATGGCATGGTGAACGTGAGAATGGCGAAAATCATTCTCCAGTTTCTGTTGAGCAAGTAGTTACAGAGGCACATGATGTCCTAAAACAAAAAGGGAAAGGGGAATAACATATGTTGTTCCTCTTTTTGTTGTAATTGTATAATGATTGTAAAAACAATTGTGTACAAGTAACGAATTATAAGTTAACATAAATAAGTGAAGTATACCAATGTTTAAACTATGGTAAGAGATAGTGTGAGGTGCAAATGTATGAATAAAGGTCAGCGCCATATTAAAATCAGGGAAATTATTGCGAACAAAGAAATTGAAACACAAGATGAATTAGTTGATATTCTACGTAATGAGGGATTTAATGTAACGCAAGCAACAGTATCGCGCGATATTAAAGAATTGCACTTAGTGAAAGTGCCATTACATGATGGTCGCTATAAATATAGCTTGCCAGCAGATCAACGATTTAACCCGTTACAAAAATTAAAACGCAATCTAGTGGATTCATTTGTAAAATTAGACACGGCAGGACATATGCTTGTGCTAAAAACATTGCCTGGTAACGCTCATTCACTTGGAGCACTTATTGATCATTTAGAGTGGGATGAGATCATCGGAACCATTTGTGGTGATGATACTTGCTTAATTATTTGCCGTACACCTGAAGATACAGGTGTTGTCTCTGATCGTTTCTTAAATATGCTGTAACAAAAAAATCTTGTTTGCTTTCCTCTGTAAAGTGGAAAGTGAACAGGATATTTTTATTGGTTAAAAACGTGAATTCTTAATTGTAATATAATATTTTCTTTGAATAAAATTAGGAAATAGGTGGATTGACCCGTAAAACAAATGTTTGGTACAATGGAGCGGTTAGAAAAGTAATTTATACATACAAACATATAGTATGACTATTTGAATAAAGAACTGAGAAAAGCCCTTCATAGGGGATTAGTTTATAACGAGGTGAATGGGGCATTGTTATCGGAATTATCGATTAGAAACTTTGCTATTATTGAGGCATTAAATATTTCTTTTCAAAAAGGATTAACGGTTTTAAGTGGTGAAACAGGGGCCGGAAAATCGATTATTATTGATGCGATTAGTTTACTTGTAGGTGGCCGTGGTTCAGCAGAATTTGTTCGATACGGAACAGAAAAAGCTGAGATAGAGGGGCTATTTTATGTGGAAGATGATAAGCATCCATGTATTGAAAAAGCAGAAGAGTTGGATATAGAAATAGAAGACGGCATGATTATTTTGAAGCGTGATATCGCTGCAAACGGAAAAAGTGTATGTCGTGTAAATGGAAAACTAGTTACCCTTAGTGTATTAAAAGAAATTGGAAAAACACTTGTTGATATTCATGGGCAACACGAAACGCAAGACTTAATGAATGAAGAACGTCATCTATTTATGCTCGATCATTTTGATGGAGAGCGTATCGTTAAACAATTGGATATATACCAAAACGTATACGCTGACTATGAGAAGTTAAAAAAACAGTTGAAATCGTTAAGTGAAAATGAACAACAAATGGCACATCGTTTAGATTTAATTCAATTCCAGCATGAAGAAATCCGTAAAGCGGATTTAAAGATGGATGAAGAAAATGACCTAACTGAAGAACGATTGCAAATTTCTAATTTCGAGAAGATTTATAAAGCATTAGGTGACGCGTATCGCTCGTTAAGTGCTGACGGACAAGGGCTAGATAATGTACGAAGCGCAATGGGACAAATGGAGAGTATTACACATTTAGATGAAGTGTATCAAGAAAATCATGATTCCATTGCCAATAGTTATTATTTATTAGAAGAAGTTGCGTATCAACTAAGAGAAAAGCTCGATATGATGGAATATGATCCGAATCGCTTAGACGAAATTGAAACGCGTTTAAATGAAATTCGTATGCTAAAGAGAAAATATGGAAATACTGTAGAAGAGATTTTAGCGTATGCTGATAAAATTGAACAAGAAATTTTTACGATTGAAAATAAAGACGTTCATATTGAAACGACGAAGAAACAGTTGAAGGAATTAGAAAGTGTTATTCTGAAAGAAGCAACGTTGTTAAGTAATATGCGTCATGAACTTGCAGAGCATCTTACAAATGCCATTCATCAGGAATTAAAAGAATTGTATATGGAAAAAACAAAATTTGAAGTGAGAATAATGAAACGAGAAGGAAATGCAGAAGAGCCTCTTGTGGAGGGAGCACCAGTAAGACTTACGGCGGATGGCTATGACCATGTGGAATTTTATATTTCAACAAATCCAGGTGAGCCGCTAAAACCACTTTCAAAGGTCGCTTCCGGCGGAGAGTTATCTCGTATTATTTTAGCTTTAAAAAGTATTTTTTCTAAGCATCAAGGTGTTGCATCTGTAATTTTTGATGAGGTGGATACTGGTGTAAGTGGCCGGGTCGCACAGGCTATTGCGGAAAAAATTTATCGAGTATCAGTAAACTCACAAGTACTTTGTATTACGCACTTACCTCAAGTAGCTTCAATGGCGGATTCGCATTTATTTATTCGAAAACAAGTAGCAAATGATCGAACAATTACGTCAGTTACCGTTTTAACTATGGAGGATAAAGTAACAGAAATAGCTCGAATGATTTCTGGTGTGGAAATTACAGACTTAACGACAGAACATGCGAAAGAATTACTTACGCAAGCGCATCATTTTAAACAGACAGCAGAGGCTATCCAGTAATGGATAGCTTTTTTTCTCAAATGATGATTTCTTAATTCTTCCGGTTATAAATAAAGCATTGCAAGGAGAGATTAAAAAGTGAAGCCAAAAGGCTGAATGTGGGGTAGGAGCGAGGAGAGTGAACAAATTGAAATTAGAAAGATTTCGCAAAATAATAGGTATTTTTCTCCTTGTTTCTTTAGTTTTTATTGGGTGTTTTAAACCGCTTCGGACGTTTATTTCATCTCCGAAGCAACTTGTTGTTTTTGAAGGACAACAATCAGAAATAGCTTCATTACCAGTGTTTAAAGCTTCATCTACAGATCGTCATGTGTTTACAGTAAGTTCAAATGAACAAAAACAAGGACTTATGGTAAATTCTCATCAAAATGGTGAAGCAGATATGGTGTTTCAGCTTGCTGGTTTTCCAGTGAAAAAAGTAAATGTGAGAGTATTAAAAGATTTCAAAGTTATTCCAGGTGGACAATCAATTGGTGTAAAGTTAAACACAAAAGGGGTACTTGTTGTAGGCCATCATTTAATTCAAACTGAAAAAGGGAAAGTATCTCCTGGTGAAACAGCTGGTGTGCAAATTGGAGATATGATTACTGAAATTAATGGTAAAACAATTGAAAGAATGAGTGATGTAGCACCATTTATTCATAATAGTGGGGAAACAGGCGAACCGCTTAATCTCGTTTTATTAAGGGATGGAAAGCATATCCGCACTAAGTTAACACCACAAAAGGACAGTGGAGAATCGTCTTATCGCATTGGTTTATATATTCGTGATTCGGCAGCTGGAATCGGAACAATGACATTTGTTCATCCTAATTCTATGAAATATGGGGCACTTGGTCATGTCATTTCTGATAATGATACGAAAAAGCCGATTCAAGTCGAAGATGGACAAATTATGCGTTCGACAGTTACATCAATTGAAAGAGGTAGTCATGGGAATCCAGGGGAGAAATTAGCGAGGTTCTCACCTGATCGTGAAGTGATTGGCAATATTACAATAAATAGTCCATTTGGTATTTTTGGCAAATTGAATACAAATATGACAAATGGCGTAATGGATAAAGCAATGCCTATTGCACTATCTCATCAAGTAAAAGAAGGACCAGCAAAAATATTAACGGTTATTGATCAAGATAAAGTGGAAGCGTTTGATATTGAAGTTGTGAGTACAGTACCGCAAAAGTTTCCGGCAACAAAAGGCATGGTAATAAAAGTAACAGATAAACGTTTATTAGCGAAAACAGGTGGTATCGTACAGGGAATGAGTGGAAGTCCAATTGTGCAAAATGGAAAGGTAATTGGCGCTGTTACACATGTATTTGTAAATGATCCAACATCAGGATATGGTGTTCATATTGAATGGATGTTACATGAGGCTGGAATTAACATTTATGATCAAGAAAGAAAAGCGAGCTAATTAATAATTAGCTCGTTTTTCTATTGAAAAATTCGTTGAAATTTTGTAAAAGCTCCGCAAGAGGTGTTTTTTGTTGTAAAATAAAAGGAAAGGGTTGAACGTTTCGTTGTTTTTCTATGATGGAATGTGTTGCGAAAAGGAATAAATGAACGATAAACATATTTTTTTGTGATTTTATCGGAAAGTAACAAACTTTAAAAGGGAATTTTCACACAATTGTCGAACAATTCATGTAGCCTAGAAGGATACACATGTCGGAGAATCGATTCGGTAAGGGAGGAAAAGCTGTGGAGAAAATTAAAGTATGTCTTGTGGATGATAATAAAGAATTAGTATCAATGCTAGAGAGTTATGTAGCTGCTCAAGAGGATATGGAAGTAATCGGTACTGCTTATAATGGTCAAGAGTGTTTAAATTTATTAAAAGATAAGCAGCCGGATGTACTTGTGTTAGATATTATTATGCCACATTTAGATGGGTTAGCTGTACTAGAGAAAATGCGCCATATTGAAAGGTTAAGACAGCCTAGCGTAATTATGTTGACAGCGTTTGGACAAGAAGATGTGACGAAAAAAGCAGTTGACTTAGGTGCGTCATATTTCATATTAAAACCATTTGATATGGAGAATTTAACGAGTCATATTCGTCAAGTGAGCGGTAAAGCGAACGCTACTATTAAACGTCCACTGCCATCTTTCCGATCAGCAACAACAGTAGATGGAAAACCGAAAAACTTAGATGCAAGCATTACGAGTATCATTCATGAAATTGGTGTGCCTGCTCATATTAAAGGGTACATGTACTTAAGGGAAGCAATTTCTATGGTGTACAATGATATCGAATTACTTGGATCTATTACGAAAGTATTGTATCCAGATATCGCGAAAAAATATAATACAACAGCAAGCCGTGTCGAGCGTGCAATCCGTCACGCAATTGAAGTAGCATGGAGTCGCGGGAATATCGATTCTATTTCGTCCTTATTCGGTTATACAGTATCTATGTCAAAAGCAAAACCTACGAACTCTGAGTTTATCGCAATGGTTGCGGATAAGCTGAGACTTGAACATAAGGCTAGCTGAGAATAGTAGAAGTAAGAGATTTAAGTTTTTAATAATTCTTGAAATGTATACTTGATAGTAAATTTAAAATCAATGAACTTTTTAATTAAAGACCAATGAATGTTAGAATTCGTTGGTCTTTTTATTGTACATGTTCGAAGTGAAGGTTAAATTGAATTACGGTATATCCGATGAGGGATTTTAGCAAGCAAGTCATCCGTGATATAATAGAAAATAATAAAAAGTCCTGTGAAACAGGACTGTATTATTCTTCGTCTTTATTTTGTTTTTCTAATTCAACTAACTTTTGAATTAAAATGTGCTGCGGCATATGCATAAGTTGTTCAAGTGGAACACCTAATGCTTTTGATAGGCGGACTGCAGTGTCTGGAGAAATTTGTAATGGTCTCATAGAAGTACCTCCTTTTTCGT
>NZ_JAKUFR010000026.1:0-58895 GCF_022663555.1 Bacillus cereus group sp. BfR-BA-01381 | reverse complement strand
GGAGGATTTGAATTATGTCGACAAGTCAAATGCTGAAAGGGATTTTAGAAGGATGCTTACTTGCTATTATTTCTGAAGGTGAAATATACGGTTATGAAATGAGTGAGAAGCTAGCAAAGTATGGCTTTACAATGGCAAGTGAAGGAAGTATTTATCCGTTATTAATACGAATGCAAAAGGAAGGGCTAATAACAAGTGTAATGAAGGAATCTCCATCTGGCCCAAAGCGAAAATATTATACATTAACAGAAAAAGGCGAGGAAGCACTAGATGAATTTATGGATCGCTGGGAAGCGATGCAAAGTAGTGTGGAGCGTCTACTTGAAGGGAAGGGGAGAAGAAAATAATGCTATCAAATGAAGCGCGAAAGTTTTTATTAGATATGAGATTGTTTTTGACTGCAAAGGGTATGAAAGAAAGCGATATGGAAAGCTTTATTGAAGACGCAGAACTTCATTTAATAGAAGGTGAGATTGATGGAAAAAGCGTAGAAGAAATTTTCGGAAGCTCACCGAAAGAATACGCAAATGAACTTGTAAAAGTGATGGAAAGAGATAGACAGGAAACGTGGAAGCAAATTGGTTTTACAGTAATGAATATCGTATCGTTTTGGATTATTGCTTCTATCCTAATAGTGAATAACGGATTATTACAGTTGTCACTGATTCAGTGCGTGGGGTATAGTTTGTCATTGATTTTAGTTGTTATAGGTCCTAATTTTCTACTTCGCAAAATGACCTTCGTAACAAGTTTTACAAAAACGTGGTTTTCTATGTGGTTTTTAGTTATGATCGCGCCAATGTTTTTAATGGGAGTTGTTACAGTATTAGATGTGATCTATCCTACAAAACTGTTTACATTCACTCAAATGCAAAGTTATATATTAGCTGGTGGGATTTTTATTATTACAGTAGCAATAAATATATATTTTGATGGATGGTTTAAAAACTTATATTTAATCATTCCACTTTCAATTATGTTACTGTTTAAAACATTTACATCAGAAGATCTTGTGCCGATGTTATTTCAAATTATATGTTTATACGGAAGTTTGTTTATTTTAATTTTCCTTGAAATTATGATGAAGACGAATAGAAGAGAAACGGTTTAATAAAGGAGGGATTATTATGAAGATTTCTAAAGAAGGGGAAAAGTTTTTAATTGATACGAAAGTATATTTAATAACAAAAGGAATGAAAGAAGAAGATGTGGATGCCTTTCTAGCAGATGCAGAACTTCATTTAATAGAAGGTGAGAAAAAGGGAAAGACGGTAAGCGATATATTTGGTGATTCGCCAAAAGAGTATGCGGAAGAATTGGCGAAAGAGATGGAGAAGGATAAAAGCGGGAGTATAAAGACTATTTTAGGGATGATAATTGGAATAGGTGGATATTGGCTACTTACAAATATTTTATTTGAAAGTCCGAATCATGAATTTACATTAACGAATGTACAATTGATTGGATACCCAATTGTTTTAATGATTACGATTGTAGGAATTATATTTGCTTTTAAGATTTCATCATTTAAGAGCAAAATAAAAGAATTTAGCATTATTTATGTAGCAGCTTTGTTACCAATTTTATTACTAGTATTATTATTGTTTATGAATAAATGGTATGGAACACCAGTATTGCAATTAACGACTATGCAAAGTTATATACTAGCTGGAGTTATCTTATTAGTACTGTTAATTGGGGAGGCGTACATACTTGGTTGGATTGGGATATTAGCTGTTATTGTCCCGCTATTAATTATGTTTGTATTTAAAGAATTAGGGAAGCAAAACCCGTATTTGGGAATGTTAGAGCCTTTACTTCTGTACGGAAGTTTATATGGATTAATGAGATGGTCTTTAAAAATTGAAGAGAGAAAAAGTGTAAACTAGTTGAATGCTAATTTTTATTAAGAGGAAAACAAACATGCAAAGTATATTTCTAGGTATATTGTCTATTATATTTTTAGGTTTAACAATTTTGGGGCTATATACTACCTTTTCAAAAAAGGTACACGATAATTATTTCGATACTTTATTAGATGATACATCGGGTTATGTTTGTTCTTCGGCTTAATAGGTAAAGGGCTGCTCTGGATATGCAAAAAATTATTTCCAAAGAAATATTATATAGAGATTTTTAGAGTAATTGTATTTATGTTTAGTTGTATATTTGCATCCGTTGCAGCCGGAATTTGGTTTATTGATTGGAATATATTGTTTTAAACAGTAACAAAGTCGTTACTGTTTTTTTCTTTGCAATAAAGCACTTTGTAAAGAGAGTGCTTTTTGTTCGTTCGTTAATAGGGATTGAATATGGACATTTTCAGGACGAGGTACGATAGGGTACATAAGATTTGTTGGAGAAGGATGGTGCTCGGAGCCAGTTGGGGAATGAGGATCAGCGTGAGTAAGTTTTCCGTGAACACGTCTTGTAAATAAAATATGACCGATTTCGTGAGCGAGCGTATATATATTTTTCATGGGGGCAGCTGAATTTGTTAAAACGATATAGCCAGTAAGTTGCTGTTGTTTCGCTAAAGAGTAAGCACAGGCAATGACTGCTGTTTCTTTGAAATAATCACTGCCAATATAACAAATATAAAGGTCGCATTCAGGAGCTTCATTTACACATGTTTGGAAAAAGGATGCTAATTTTTCCTGACTTTGAATAGAATTTTTATAACTAATTTCGCGGTCAGAAAAACGAAAAAGTTCATTTAAAATAATTACTTCTTTAATTTGAAATGTAATCGGGTGCCAAATTGACTCTGCAACTGCTAAATCTTTTGCGATACGATCATTAGAAATATCGGCGCCTGGCGTAATGCAAATACATATATTGACGTATGGATCCATAAGGAACACCTCAACTGAAAAATTCTTCCTATAATATATGTTGGGAAAAGACTCTATGTATGGATAACCGCCTTGTTTATTACAAGTCGAAAAAATTTCATAGTTCTATAACGTAGTGTGATCATCTTTTTGATATAGTAAAGAAAAGGGGGAGAATATATGTATACATTAAAAATCGTTTCAGACAGAGAAGCTCTTTATCAATTTGCAAGTTATGTAAGAGTTGTACAAGGGGTGGAAGATGTATATGTAGAGGTGGGAGAACCTTTATATGAACATCCATTAATGAAATTTTATGTACATATTAAGCTTGAGGAAACATATGAGCAACAGAAAGCGTTACAAGAAATAGCACGATTAGTAGAATTAGGGCGTTTTACATATGTCCATTATCGTAATGATGAAATTGAAGAAGCTTTTGAAGCTGTAAAATATGAAAGTTTTAAGAAATAAAGTGAAACTTTAATCAGTGGGGGGGCTTCATCTCCCGCTGATTATTAGTTGAACGCCCGCCCCCCACCTAACTTCTTTGCTTTCGCTGAATTTTGAGGTGGGGGTCTTACTGCCCATTAAAGCGGGATAAAGGTGAAAAAAGGAGGCGAAAGCTTCCTTTTTTTCTTTAAAATTACATCAACAAAAGGAGAAAAATTTTGTTATGATAAGGAAGGGTGAGGAAAGGAGAGTTTACATATTGGGGTATATTGAAGAGTTACGCAAAGTCGTTGGTACAAGGCCGCTTATTCTAGTAGGGTCAGCAATTATTATCTTAAATGATAATCAAGAAGTATTGCTTCAATATCGTTCAGATACATATGATTGGGGTGTACCCGGCGGGGCGATGGAGCTAGGAGAAACGACAGAAGAAACTGCTCGCAGAGAACTGTTTGAAGAGACGGGACTAAATGCGAAAATTATGCAATTTATCGGGGTTCTTTCGGGAAAAGAAGTGTACTTCCAATATCCAAATGGAGATGAAATTTTTAATGTCATACATCTGTATCAGGGGCATCATGTGAGTGGAGAATTAAGGCTTGACCATGAAGGATTACAGCTTCAATATTTTCCGGTAGATAAGTTACCGAATTTGAATAAAACAACAGAGAAGATTTTACAAAAATTCCTATATGCATTAACAGAATAGAAGGTTAATCCCTTCTATTTTTATTATATTAAATATTTTGATTTTTTAGTATGTTTATAGTATGATAGATGTAGACATACATCTTATGGAATTTCACCTAAAAACTGACTAGGGTACATAAGAGAGGGGCAAGTGCAAAATGCATAATGTTGTTATTACAGCTGCAGTTCGTTCGCCAATTGGAACTTTTGGGGGAGCGCTAAAAAATGTAACGCCAGTAGAATTAGCTGTTCCTGTACTTCAGGAAGCTGTAAAACGAGGCGGGGTAGAACCACACGAAGTTGATGAAGTAATTTTAGGTCATTGTATTCAAAGAACTGATGAAGCAAATACGGCGAGAACGGCTGCATTAGCGGCAGGATTTCCTGACACAGTTACGGGCTATACAATCCAACGCCAATGTTCTTCAGGTATGCAAGCAATTATGTCGGCTGCAATGCAAATTCAATTAGGTGTAAGTGAAGTTGTCGTTGCAGGTGGAGTAGAAGCAATGAGTTCAAGCCCTTATGCATTGAAACAACACCGCTGGGGACAACGTCTACAACACGGAGAAATTCGTGATACGGTGTGGGAAGTATTAGAAGATCCGATTCATCATATTATGATGGGGGAAACAGCGGAAAATTTAGTTGAACAATATGAAATTACAAGAGAGGAACAAGATGAAGTTGCGCTTCGCAGTCATACATTGGCGCTAAAGGCAATTGAGTCTGGATACTTTGACGATCAAATTGTTCCTATTACGATAAAAGAACGTAGAAAAGAAGTAGTATTTTCAAAAGATGAACATCCACGTGCTGATATTACAGCAGAAAAATTAGCTGGATTAAAACCAGCTTTCCGTAAAGACGGTTCAGTAACTGCAGGGAATGCATCTGGCCTGAATGACGGAAGCGCGGTTTTAGTATTAATGAGCGAAGAAAAAGCGAAAGAAAAAGGCTTACAGCCGTTAGCTAGAATTGTTGGATATTCAGTAGCTGGAGTAGATCCGAAAATTATGGGTATTGGACCAGCACCAGCAATTCGTAAAGGATTAGAAAAAGTAGATTGGTCATTAGAAGATGCAGATTTACTGGAAATTAATGAAGCTTTCGCTGCGCAATACTTAGCTGTAGAGAAAGAATTAGGTTTAGATCGTGAAAAAGTGAATGTAAACGGTAGTGGTGTAGGACTTGGACATCCAATTGGTTGTACAGGAGCTCGTATTACTGTAAGTTTAATTCATGAATTAAAGAGACGCGGATTAGAAAAAGGAATTGCCTCTCTATGCGTCGGCGGCGGTATTGGGGTAGCATTATTTATAGAAGCACTATAAAAAGAAGCAGCAATCGCTGCTTCTTTTTTTTAAGAATTAAATAAATGATGAAATAATCGATCACGATTTTCAAAGAAAAGCTTCGTCGTTTGGTAATGCTCGGTGTCTTCTAAGGCGGATTCGTGAATTCCTTCTTGTGTTAAAGAGTATATAGTGGATTCAGGATAAGCCATTAAAATAGGAGAATGCGTCGCAATAACAAATTGTGAACCTTGTTCCGCTAGTTCGTGCATTCGAATGAGCATAGAAAGTTGTCTCATTGGTGATAGGGCGGCCTCGGGCTCATCTAAAATGTATAAACCTTGTCCTGAAAAACGATTCATAAATAAGGAGAAGAATGACTCACCATGTGATTGTTCGTGTAGTGAGGTACCACCATACGAGTCAATAATTGGATTTCCACGTGCGTATGAATCGGTATCCATTTCATCAATATAAGAAGCAACGTTATAAAACGATTCAGCACGAAGAAAGAAACCGTCGTTTGGTGTATTGAAACTTTTGGAAATTCGAAGATATTCATGTAAAGATGAATGGGAATCGTTTGTGCTAAAGCGGAAATTTTTCGTTCCACCTTCTGCATTAAATCCTAAAGCAATTGCAATCGCTTCGAGTAATGTTGACTTACCCGTTCCGTTTTCTCCAATAATGAATGTTACATTTGGATGGAAAGCTAGTGATTGTAATGTTCGGATAGCGGGTAAGCAGTAAGGGTATGCGGAGAAACTAGGGATATTTTCTTTTTTTAATGTGACATTTTTTAAAAAAGGTACGTCAATCAATATATAAACCTCAATTCATAACGGATTTTGATTCTAAAAAGGCAGCAAATACAAGGGTAAGACAACTTGCAAATAGTATTGTATATTGAAGTGCGCCAAAGCCAAGCCCTTCCCAGCCGAAAGTCATCCTCTTCCATATAAAAATGAAAAGAACGCTCATAAAGCCAACGAAAGCGGGCGTGTATTTTATAATTTTTAAATGATTCCATAGAAAAAATCCAATGTATGTACTTAAAAACAAGGTAAAGAGAACAAGAAAAAAGACAAGTGTTAATGACACATGAATCCCTCCTTATTTTCTGAATATTTCATGTGGATTATATCATTTAAACTATCATATTCCAATGTGAAAATAAATATTGCATGGAGATTATTCATGTCGTTATGATAGTATGTAATCTATTGTAATTCTGAAAAGGAGCTAAAACATGCCGTTTACATTTGCACATCCAGCAGCAGTTCTTCCTTTTGTGAAAAAGCATTCTAAACATATTTCAGTAACGGCTCTTATATTAGGGAGTATGGCGCCTGATTTTGAATATTTTTTACACTTTAGACCGTATGGTATTATTGGCCATACATGGCTTGGGTTCTTATATTTAAATTTACCACTTGTATTTCTGCTCGCATATATGTATCACTACATTTTAAAAAAGCCGTTTATAACGCATTTACCTAAACCATTTGCTGGCTATTATACATATACAGTAGACAAGAGGTGGGGGCTTCATACATGGGAGGAGCTTTTTGTATTTTGCTATTCAGCAGTATTCGGTATGTTAACGCATATTGTTTGGGATGCATTCACTCATAAGACAGGCTATTTTGTTATGAAAATACCATTATTGCAAAGAGAATTACATAGTATTCCAGTGTATAAATATATGCAACACGGGAGTACATGTGTCGGTTTATTATTGCTATTGTACGTACTATGGAAGTATAAAGATGAAACAGGAAAAGATATGATGATAGCTTCAGAAAAAAGAAAGTATTGGATTTCGGCAATCATTGTGGCAGTTCTTATATTTGTCGTTCACGCTTTCGTAGATCCCTATTTTCATATTTTCCAAATAGGGGGTATAATAGTATCTGGACTGACAAGTTCGTTTTGTGGACTTCTCATTGTTTCTATAGTTTACAAAGCAAAGGACTAATTAATATTAATGAATGATAGTGTTAGGAGAAATTATATGATGAAAGCATGGAAAAGTATTTTTGTTTTATGTAGTTTTCTTCTTATGTTAAGTGGTTGCTTCCATCAAGAAGAAAAGAAAGCTGAACCGAAGAAGAAAGAATCTATTCCTGAAACAAAAGAATATGGTGGGCGTGAGCTGAAAAAAGTAGGACAAAAAGTGAAAGAAACAGGATGGGGTACTTTTAAATTAGAACAAATTCATTCTGTGAATCAAACATTTGAAGTAGCACCAATGAAAATTCACGTACAAGATGTGAAAGTAATCTCTTTATCGCAGATGAGTAAAGATGCAAAAAATACATTAAAAGTATATACGGCATTAACTCCTGAAGAAGTAAAGCGTAGATTAGGAGATAAAGTCAGTCAAGAAGATGCGGAGTTATATGCATCGCTAAGTGGTACAGAGATTAGTGATACGATTCGTTACGTTGAAATTACATATAAGGTGGAAAATAGCGGGAATAAAAATATACAATTTTTCTCTATGAATGATGTTGCGATTAATGATAAACAACATTTTAAAGTAGCAACGCAAAACTTTTTATATGATGAAGATACGCTCGTTGGTACAAAAAATGTATCAAGGGAAGACTATAAGCCTGGTGAAACAAGAGATGGTATTATCGGCCTAATACTTGATGATGGAAAAGAAAAGGTAAAGGATATTAAATTTACAACAGATAATGTAATCGCAGCAGATACAGAAACGCAAGATGTTGTAAAAGAGCCACAAACTTTTAACATCTCACTTTCTGAGTAAGTTGTTTTTAAATATATGCAAGAAAAAACAGTCAGCGCTCAAACTATTATGCTGACTGTTTTTTCTGTTCCTCTATGTATGAATCTACACTTTGAAAAGGCACCTTAATTTTAAACGCATCTTTTTGTTCATTAAATTGCTTTTCATTATAGGGGCCAAAACGTTTATTATGCTTTACGTCAATAATCCAATAATGCTCGCTTTTTTTATTTGCAATTGCTGCGTCAGGATTATTCGGATCTGACTTTTCCTCAGTTTGTTTTGCAATAATGTATTTATCATCCCAGGCTATGTCTGTAATTTTTGCAGGAATGTATTGTGTGGCATATACAGCATCTTGCGTGGGGAAAAGTTCAAATGCATTTCCAGAAGTACGTATGAGCTCGTATTCATCGTTAATCGTATATGTTATATGATTTGTATTTCCAGCACAACCGGCTAATAGGAATGCGACGAATAGGATTATCCATTTTTTCAATATGGGAACCTCCTTTACAATGCTGTTGTAACACATTGTACAAGAAAAGTAAGAGAAACGCTAGTTTACAATGTTTTTTAGAAGTGGTACGATGAGACGGGTAAAGAAGGATATGAAGGAGTCGACATAAAAATGAAGTTAAAGATGCATCGTCCAGCGCTTGTAATGAATCGCATAGGTGCCTCCCTAATTGACATGTTTTTAATCTCGGTTATGTATGGTGCAGTAGTAGCTGTTATGACTGGAAATTATAGTGCTATTTTTAATCGCTTTAATATTAGTTTTGGCGATTATAGATATGATCTTGCAGTAGTTTTTATATTAATGGCGATATATTTTATTTTGCTACCCTTTATTTGGAACGGTGTAACACTTGGTAAAAAGGTAACGAGAATAAAATTAATTTCATTGAAGAGTGAAAAGTTAACATTACAAACATTAACGATTCGATTTTTTGTATTGTTATTACCGAACATATTACTGCTTGGAATTCCGATATTATGTAACGTATATATGATGTTATTCCGCAAAGATAATTGTGGTTTTCAGGATTTAATTACAAAAACGAAAGTGATAAGTCTTGTATAACAAAAAGAGACCTTTTTATATAAAAAGGTCTCTTTTTGTTATACAAATATATTTTAATGGATATATAATAGGGAAAAAGTTAATCTATATCATTTTTGAATTAAATAGATTGAAAATTAAGAAAATGTTATAATGATTAAAATAATATGTTTATATAATAAGGGGGAAATTGAAATGACTGGAGGTAGCGTAATCTTTTGGGGGATTTTAATTTTCATCGGTTTAGTTTTCGATCAGCGTAATAGTAAGAAAAAAGAAGGAGTAAAAAAGTAACCGCTTACAAATGAATAAGCAACTTTTCTTGCTTGCAGACTAATCTCATAAAGGAGTATACTGAATGACGGTAAGACTTATAGAAGGGGTAATGAAAATGAAGCTTGCAGGAAAAGTTGCTATCGTAAATGGCGGTGGCATCGGTATTGGACGTAATACAGCTCTTTTGTTGGCTAAACAAGGCGCAAAAGTAATTGTGACGGACATCGATCAAGAAAGTGGACAAGCAACAGTGGAGGAAATTACGAATCTAGGCGGAGAAGCACTTTTTGTATCCTATGATATGGAAAAACAAGGAGATTGGCAACGCGTAATCAGCATTACTTTGAATGCATTCAGTCGCATTGATATGCTTTTTCAAAATGCTGGTTTATATAAAATAGATTCTATATTTTCACGCCAACAAGAGAACGATTCCAATGTACTTTGTATTAATGACGTATGGATAGAGATAAAACAATTAACGTCATCTTTTATGAAACAGCAAGAAGAAGTGGTGCTAAGTGACTTACCGATTTTCGGTATTATTAGCACGAAAGGACAATCATTTCATACAGTAGAAGCCCTCGTATAATAGTGAAAACCGCCCTCAATATATGTGGACGGTTTTTTTGTATGAAAATTATTTTTTAACGAATGCGTTGTTCGTTTTGACTATCAAAGAAATGCGCTTTATTCATATCAAATGCTAGTTTAATTTGGTCACCAGGTGAAAATGTATGTCTTGCATCAACACGTGCTGCAAAATCTTGATTTCCAAGTTTCGTATATAAAATAGATTCAGCACCTAATAACTCAGCAACTTCAATTTTTGTTGTGAAGGCAGTAGATTGTGAAGCTTCTAAAAATAATAGTTCATCATGAATGTCCTCAGGACGAATACCTAAAACAATGTCTTTATTTACATAGCCTTGTTCACGTAATATCTTCATTTTTCCTTCAGTTACTTTAATTTTTGCAGCATTGTCTATAACGAAATCGGTTTCAGTTAATTTACCACGGAAGAAATTCATCGCTGGAGAGCCGATAAATCCACCAACAAAAATGTTTTCAGGTGTTTCGTATACTTCTTTTGGAGTACCGATTTGTTGAATTTTTCCGTCTTTCATAACAACAAGACGAGAAGCCATTGTCATCGCTTCAGTTTGATCATGCGTTACATAAATTGTTGTCGTTCCAAGGCGGTGGTGTAACTTAGAAATTTCTGAGCGCATTGCAACACGTAATTTAGCGTCTAAGTTAGATAATGGCTCATCCATTAAGAACACTTTCGCGTCTCGAACGATTGCTCTCCCTAACGCAACACGTTGACGTTGTCCACCAGATAATGCTTTCGGTTTTCTATCTAAATATTGTTCCAGTCCTAAAATTTTTGCTGCATCTTTCACACGACGATCAATTTCATCTTTTGGTATTTTTCTAAGTTTTAATCCAAATGCCATATTATCATATACACTCATATGTGGATATAGAGCATAGTTTTGGAAGACCATTGCGATATCGCGATCTTTTGGAGGGACATCATTCATTAGCTTACCATCAATTGAAAACTCTCCTTTTGAAATGTCTTCAAGTCCAGCCACCATTCGTAATGTTGTAGATTTTCCGCATCCAGAAGGACCGACAAATACGATAAATTCTTTATCTTGAATGTGTAAATTGAAGTCTGTTACAGCTGTTACGTTATTATCATATATTTTATAAATGTTTTCTAATTTCAGTTCTGCCATGGTATTTCCCCCTAGAAATAATTATGCAAACGTTTTCTTTGAGTTCATTATAAACGAATAGATTCAAAAAATAAACAAAAAAATAAAACGTTTTCATAAATTGGAAGGATATTAGTAAATTTCGTATGTTTTCTTAGAAAAATAAGAATAAAAGTTGTAAGCGCTATTTTAAATTAAGATAGAATCTGTTATCATTCATTAATGAAAACGTTTGCGCCTTAAAAAGAGAAAATCGAATTATGAATGAAATGGGGTAGCATAATGGAAAAACAGTGGTGGAAAGAAAGTGTAGTATATCAAATTTATCCTCGTAGCTTTATGGATAGCAACGGTGATGGTATCGGGGATCTTCGCGGTATTATTTCAAAGTTAGATTACTTAAAAGAATTAGGGATTGATGTAATTTGGTTATCACCAGTCTATGAATCTCCAAATGATGATAATGGTTATGATATAAGTGATTATTGTAAAATTATGAATGAGTTCGGAACAATGGAAGATTGGGATGAGCTATTACATGAAATGCATGAACGTAATATGAAACTTATGATGGACTTAGTTGTTAATCATACTTCTGATGAACATAATTGGTTTATTGAATCACGTAAATCAAAAGATAATAAATATAGAGATTACTATATATGGCGCCCTGGAAAAGAAGGAAAAGAGCCGAATAACTGGGGAGCAGCGTTTAGTGGATCAGCATGGCAGTATGATGAAATGACAGATGAATATTATTTACATTTGTTTTCTAAAAAACAGCCAGATTTAAATTGGGATAATGAAAAGGTAAGGCAAGATGTTTATGAAATGATGAAGTTTTGGTTAGAAAAAGGAATTGATGGCTTCCGTATGGATGTTATTAATTTTATTTCTAAAGAAGAGGGATTACCAGCTGTTGAAACAGAAGAAGAGGGGTATGTTTCAGGTCATAAGCATTTTATGAACGGTCCAAACATTCATAAATATTTACATGAAATGAATGAAGAAGTATTGTCTCATTATGATATTATGACGGTTGGTGAAATGCCTGGTGTAACGACAGAAGAAGCGAAATTGTATACCGGGGAAGAACGAAAAGAACTGCAGATGGTATTCCAATTTGAACATATGGATTTAGACTCAGGAGAAGGCGGAAAATGGGATGTAAAACCATGTTCACTCCTTACTTTAAAAGAGAATTTAACGAAGTGGCAAAAAGCATTAGAACATACAGGCTGGAATAGTCTGTATTGGAATAACCATGATCAGCCTCGCGTTGTATCTCGTTTTGGTAATGATGGAATGTATCGCATTGAATCTGCGAAAATGTTAGCGACGGTGCTTCATATGATGAAAGGAACGCCGTATATTTATCAAGGAGAAGAAATTGGAATGACAAACGTCCGATTTGAGTCGATTGATGAATATCGAGATATTGAAACGTTAAATATGTATAAAGAAAAAGTGATAGACCGTGGTGAAGATATAGAAAAAGTAATGGAATCTATTTATATAAAGGGTCGTGATAATGCTAGAACTCCGATGCAGTGGGATGATCAGAATCACGCTGGATTTACAACAGGTGAACCTTGGATTACGGTAAACCCTAATTACAAAGAAATTAATGTGAAACAAGCGATCCAAAATAAAGATTCAATTTTTTATTATTATAAAAAATTAATTGAGTTACGCAAAAATAATGAAATAGTTGTGTATGGATCATATGATTTAATATTGGAGAATAATCCATCTATTTTTGCATACGTAAGAACATATGGGGAAGAAAAACTTCTTGTTATTGCAAACTTTACTGCAGAAGAATGTGTATTTGAATTGCCTGAGGACATTAGTTATAGTGAAGCAGAGTTATTCATACACAATTACGAAGTAGAGAATGGACCGATAGAAAACATACCATTACGTCCGTATGAAGCAATGGTGTTCAAATTGAAATAAGAAAAATCCTTATACCACTTTGGTATAAGGATTTTTTTGATTACCATTTTAATATGGAGAATCCATATGGAGGAAGTGTGACTTGTAATACACTTGCTTCCGCTGAAAATTCTTCGTTTGTATAAATATTAATGATTTTCTTTCCAGTAACATGGAGAGGCAGTGAAGCTGTAATATCACTATTAGTCGGATTTAAAACGAAAAAGATAGTTTCATCTTTATATGTTTTTGTATAAGAAATATAATTATGTTCATCATTTGCTTCAATGAATTGGAAAGTACCATGTCCTCCAAATGCTTTATATTGCTTTCGTAACGAAATTAATGTTTGTACATGTGTAAATAATAGATGATCTTGTTCTTTCGTATCCCAAACCATACATTTGCGACAATCAGGGTCCATACCGCCATCCATACCAATTTCGTCTCCATAATAAATACAAGGAGAGCCGATGAAAGAAAGGTGGAATACATAAAGTAACTTTAACTTATTTTTATCTCCGTTACATGTTGTCAATATTCTTGGTGTATCATGGCTGTCTAATAAATGAAATGCTGCTTCATTTACATTCATAGAGTAGGAATGTAGAGATTCTATAATTTGTTTCATAAATTCATTTGCCTTAATGGAATTGTTAGCAAAGTAAGACAGTAGAGCGTTTGTAACAGGATAGCTCATTACAGCATCAAATTGATCTCCTTGTAACCATGGAAGTGCATCGTGCCAAATTTCTCCTAAAATATATACTTCAGAATTTAATGCTTTTATCTCATTTCGGAATTCTCTCCAAAAGTTATGGTCGACTTCATTTGCTACATCAAGGCGCCACCCGTCTATATTGAATTCTTTTACCCAATAACGCCCTACTTCAAGTAAGTATTCTTTTACATCCGGGTGTGCAGTGTTTAATTTTGGCATATACGGTGTAAACGCGAAAGTATCATAATTCGGAAGTGGCTCAGTTCTAATAGGGAACTCATGAATATGAAACCATTCTTTATATGCTGACTGTTCACCATTTTCTAGTACGTCTTGAAATTTATCGAAAAAGTATCCACTGTGATTGAATACGGCATCGAGCATTACTTTTATACCATGTGTATGACATGCTTGAACGAGTTCTTTGAATGTTTCTTTTGTGCCAAATTGCGGATCGATTTCCATGTAGTCAATTGTGTCATATTTATGGTTTGAATGTGCTTTGAAAATAGGTGTGAAATATATTCCCGAAATTCCAAGTTTAACAAGGTAATCGAGGTTTTGCATAATACCAGCAAAATCTCCGCCGAAAAAATTAGTTGGAGTTGGTTCAGCGCTTCCCCAAGGAAGGGTGTTTTCTGGATTCAACGTATGATCTCCATTAGCGAACCGTTCTGGGAAAATTTGATACCAAACAGTATCTTTAATCCAGGAAGGTGCTTTGAATACATCATTTGCATGAATAAATGGAAAACAGAAAAATTTACCAACGTCATCATTTGGAATGCTGGAAAAAAATCCGCGTTCTGCATAAATAAGCGTTTCTGTCTCTGCTTTTAATTCAAATCCATAACGTAAGCGCTTAAATTTTGGCTCGATGGAAATGGACCAATAATCAAACAATGCAGTAGAACCAGTTTTTTTCATCGGTGCACTTGAAGAAATCCACTTCCCGTCTGTCCATTCATAAGGATCACCATAAATAAGATTGGTGCTTTGAACATCGTCTCTTTTCGTACGTATTCGGATATGAATCGTTTTTTCATCGTAAGCGTATGCGTAATTATCTTTTGGCCTATGATAGATGGCGTCTTTAAGCATATAAAAAATCCCCCTTTACTATCTCTATGCATATTGTTCCCTTAAGTATAATAATAAAGCATATGTTGCAAACGATTGCCTTTTGCATAGCTTTAATATTGCTTATAAGAGTAGTATTCATTTCGTATAAAGTCAATGTACAAAGAGTATAGTAATAATATTTTTAAAATTAATATTTGCAAAATGAATAAAAGAATGTATAATGATAGACAAATAGCGCAAACGTTTTCATAGATTGAGATATTGTTTGCGCTTCTATTAAACTATTCAATGCAAACGTTTTCAAATAGTAGGGTACATATACAATTCAGGGAGGTTTTTGGGATGAAGAAAGCATTATCATTATTAACGGTTTCAGCATTATCAATTGGTATGTTATCTGCATGTGGACCGAAAGATTCAGGGAAAAAAGAAGAAAGTAAAGCGAAGAAAGATTACGATCTTCTCGTTTGGGAAGATGAGAAAAAAGGTGTTGGTCTAGAGCAAGCGGTGAAAAGTTTTGAAAAGAAATATAATGTGAAAGTAAAAGTTGAAGAGGTTCAGATGACGAAACAAATAGAAAAACTTCGTCTCGATGGTCCAGCTGGCACAGGACCAGATGTTGTAACATTACCACATGATCATATTGGTAATGCGGTAACAGAAGGACTACTTTCAGAAGTGAAAGTAGATGATACAGTAAAAAGTAAATTTACAGATTTATCAATAGAAGCACAAACATATAACGGAAAAATATACGGTTTACCAAAAGCGATTGAAACACCAATCTTTATTTATAATAAAAAATTGATGCAAAAAGCACCTGAAACGATGGATGAACTGTTTAACTTCTCAAAAGACTTTACGAAAGATGGAAAATACGGATTTTTAGCACTAGGAGATAATTTCTACTTCGCTAATGCATTTATGGCAGGTATGGGTGGTTATGTATTTGGTGAAAAAGATGGAAAGCCAAATGCAAATGATATTGGATTAAATAATAGCGGTGCAGTACAAGGTGCTGAATACATTCAAAAATGGTACAAAGAAAAGTTATTCCCGAAAGGTATTATCGGTGAATCTGGTGGTTCAGCTGCAGATGGATTATTTAATGAAGGAAAAGCAGCATCTATTATGAATGGTCCATGGGCATTCCAAGCGATGGAAAAGGCTGGAATAGATTATGGCGTTGCTCCAATGCCGAAATTACCAAATGGTCAACCAATGAAAACGTTTGTTGGAGTTAAAGGATGGCATGTAACAAGTTTCTCTAAACAAAATGATTTAGCTACAAAGTTCACTGAGTGGGTAACGAATGAAGAAAACGCAAAAATTCGATTTGAGAAAACAAAAGAAATTCCTCCAGTAAAATCAGTAATGGAAGATCCAATTATTAAAGATAACGAAGCTGCAAAAGCAGTTGCAACGCAATCTGAAAATGGAATTCCAATGCCAAACATTCCGGAAATGCAAGAAGTTTGGAAACCAGCTGGAGATGCGCTTCAATTAGTTGTATCAGATAAAGAAGCACCAAAATCCGCACTTGATAGTGCAGTGAAACAAATTAAAGGTAATATTGAGGCAAATCATAGTAAGAAAAAATAAGGTGAAATTCGTGCCTCTAATATGAGGGGCACGAATTCTCTCCCTTCCATGTGGGAAGAAAAAAGGGGGAAGGAACATGCAAACATCTATGGAACCTGCAAAGGGGTTAAACCATTCAAAGCATAGGAAAATGGCAACCATGTTATCAATCATTCCAGGCGTGGGTCAAATGTATAATAAACAATTTGTAAAAGGTCTTATTTTTCTAGTATTAACAGGTTCATTTATTGTAGCCTTTGCTGATTTATTAAATATGGGATTATGGGGCATTGTAACGCTTGGTACAGAAGTTCCACGTGATCATTCTGTCTTTCTATTAGTAGAAGGAATCTTGGCACTCATTGTCATCGTGTTTGGACTCGGAATATATGCATTTAACTTATATGATGCATATCAAAATGGGAAGAAACGTGATATTGGAACACCGTTAAATTCTGTAAAAGAGCAATACCGTAATTTGTTAGATCAAGGCTTTCCTTATTTAATGGTTTCACCAGGTTTTCTACTACTTATCTTTGTTGTCGTATTCCCAATCATCTTCGTAATTTTAATTGGATTTACGAACTATGATTTATATCATTCTCCTCCAGCTAAATTAGTAGATTGGGTGGGCTTTAAAAACTTTATTGATATCTTTACATTACCGATGTGGAGAGATACATTTTTAAGTGTATTTTCTTGGACTGTCATTTGGACATTCGTTGCAACAACATTACAAGTTGCACTTGGTATTTTTTTAGCGATTATCGTAAATCAGCCTGGTATTAAAGGCAAGGCAATTATTCGAACAATCTTTATTTTACCGTGGGCTGTTCCAGCATTCGTATCTATTCTTGTATTTGCTGGTATGTTTAATGAAACATTTGGAGCAATTAATAACCAAGTATTAGCTTTATTCGGGATTGAAAAGATTGCTTGGATGACAGACCCGTTTTGGTCAAAGATTGCTTTAATTATGATTCAAACGTGGCTTGGTTTCCCGTTCGTCTTTGCAATGACAACAGGTATACTGCAATCGATTCCAGGAGAATTATATGAAGCGGCTACAGTAGATGGAGCAACTGCTTGGCAACAGTTCCGCAAAATTACATTGCCACTTGTGTTATACGCAACAGCGCCAATATTAATTACGCAATATACGTTTAATTTTAATAATTTTAGTATTATTTATCTATTTAATAACGGAGGGCCTGCTGTGTCTGGACAAAATGCAGGTGGAACAGATATTTTAATTTCATGGATTTATAAGTTAACGATGACTTCCGCGCAGTACGGAAAAGCAGCAGCTCTTACAATGATTTTATCGTTAATCGTTATTACAGTTGCGTTATGGCAATTTAAGAGAACAAAATCATTCCAAGAAGAGGATATGATGTAAATGAATATTAAACGACAAAAGATGCTACGTCTTTCATTAAGTTATTTAGTTATCTTCATAATGTGTGCGATTATTTTCTATCCATTACTATGGATAATTGGCTCATCGTTTAATCCAGGGGATAGTTTATCTGGGTCAAGTATTATTCCGAAAAATGCCACATTAGATCATTATCGCAAGCTACTTGATCTCGATTCAAGTAATTACTTACTTTGGTATAAAAATACTTTGAAAGTTAGCGTAATGACGATGATTTTCTCTGTACTAGCCATTAGTTTTACTGCTTATGCATTTTCAAGATATCGTTTTGTTGGAAGAAAGAATGGTTTATTAACATTTTTAATTTTGCAAATGATCCCAAACTTTGCAGCGTTAATCGCACTATATATATTAGCTCAGTTAACAGGGTTACTTGATACACATCTTGCATTAATTTTAATTTATGTAGGCGGAGCCATTCCGATGAATACATGGCTTATGAAAGGGTATTTTGATACGATTCCGAAAGAGTTGGATGAATCAGCTCGAATGGATGGAGCAGGACATTTCCGTATTTTCTGGCAAATCATTATGCCACTTGCAAAGCCAATCGTAGCGGTTGTAGCGTTATTTACTTTCATCGGTCCATTTACAGATTTCATTTTAGCGAGTATTATTTTGCGCACACCAGAAAATTATACGTTAGCAGTTGGGTTATATGAAATGGTAGCGAAGAAATTTGGTAATGAATTTACAACGTTTGCAGCGGGTTCAGTATTGATTGCAATCCCAATTTCAATTTTATTCCTATCACTACAAAAATATTTTGTTTCCGGTTTAACAGCCGGAGGTACAAAAGGATGAAAAATGGGACATTACGTCCCATTTTTCTTTTCATCTCCCTATAAATAAGTTTATAGGGAGATGAAAAGAGATTTGACATCCCATATGAAAAGAAGTGAAATAAATAGTATATTATAGTATAGGAAAAAAGAGCTCTATCCCTTACAATACATGGAGAGGGAGAATATGATAGGTTTTACAAGATAGAATCAATGAAAGTTTATGACTTCTCCTATTACTTGCAACGGGTGCAAGATGAAAATATATAAAATGGCAGAGAAGTGAAAGGAGGGGGATTTTTATGACAGTTACAATTAAAGATGTGGCGAAGAAGGCGAATGTAGCACCATCTACCGTTTCTCGTGTAATTGCTGATAATCCAAGTATAAGTGAAAAAACAAAGCGTCGTGTTCGGAAAGTAATGAGTGAACTAGGGTATCATCCTAATTTAAACGCAAGAAACCTAGCTAACCAAACAACAAAAACACTTGGCCTTGTTATGCCAAGTTCTGCAAGTAAAGCTTTTCAAAATCCGTTTTTCCCAGAAGTTATAAGAGGGATTAGTTCGTTTGCACATGTGGAAGGGTATGCACTTTATATGTCGACAGGTGAAACGGAAGATGAAATTTTTAATGGTGTTGTAAAGATGGTGCAGGGGCGCCAAATTGGTGGCATTATTCTTTTATATTCAAGAGAGAATGATCGGATTATTCAATATTTACATAAACAAAATTTCCCGTTCGTATTAATCGGGAAACCATATGATCGTAAAGAAGAAATTACATATGTAGATAATGACAATTATACAGCTGCAAGAGAAGTAGCAGAATATTTGATTTCATTAGGTCATAAACAAATCGCGTTCATCGGCGGTGGATCAGATTTACTTGTAACGAGAGATCGTTTGGCTGGTATGAGTGATGCTTTAAAATTAGCAGACATTGTATTACCAAAAGAGTATATTTTACATTTTGATTTCTCAAGAGAAAGTGGTCAACAAGCCGTGGAGGAATTAATGGGATTGAAGCAACCACCAACAGCAATTATGGCAACGGATGATCTAATTGGACTTGGTGTGCTAAGTGCACTTTCTAAAAAAGGGTTCGTTGTACCGAAGGATGTTTCAATTGTAAGTTTTAATAATGCTTTATTATCAGAAATTTCGAGTCCGCCACTTTCAACAGTTGATGTGAATATATATCAGCTAGGATATGAAGCTGCAAAAGCTTTAGTTGATAAAGTAGAGAATGCAGAGTCTACTGCAAAGTGTATCATTATTCCGCATAAATTATTGAAGCGTCAAACTTGTGATCATTATGCATAAAAAAAGCTAAGAGTTTAACTCTTAGCTTTTTTTTGTAGAAAGGCTTCTAAACGGTCACAGCCTTCTTTTAAAGTTTCAATACTATACGCATAGGACAAGCGAAGGTAGCCTTCCCCATATTCAGAGAATGCTGTTCCGGGAACGACGGCAAGTCCAGCTTCTTTCACAAGATCAAGTGCAAAATCAAATGATGAAGATGTTAAATGGCCAACATATGGGAATAAGTAAAATGCACCTGTTGGCTTTTCAACTGTTAAGCCCATTTGAATGAGTCTATTATATACGTAATCACGGCGTTTTTTGTATTGATGACGCATCATTTTTGGTGCATCTTTAGCAGCTGTTAATGCTTCAATTGCAGCATATTGAGCGATTGAAGTAGCGCACGTTACGTTGTATTGATGAACTTTTAATATATGCCCAGCTAAATAGTTTGGTGCGAATAATAGACCGATACGCCAGCCAGTCATCGAATGCGATTTTGATAAACCGTTAATGACGATAGTCTTTTCGCGCATTTCTGGGAAATGAGCAATCGATGTATGTGTTTGTTCATATACAAGTTCGCTATAAATTTCATCAGAAAGGACGAAAATCTTTTTATCTTTTAAAACATTTACAATATCCTGTAGTTCTTCTTTTGATAAAGTTACACCAGTTGGGTTAGAAGGATACGGCAGTACGACGCATCTTGTTTTTTCTGTAATGGCATTTTTTAGTGCATCGGCTGTTAAACGGAAGCCAGTTTCACGAACATCTATAAATACAGGGGTTGCACCGCATAATCGAATAATCGGCTCGTACCCTGGATAAATAGGGGCAGGTAAAATGACTTCTGTTCCTGGCTCTAAAATCGTTCGAAATGCAACATCAATTGCTTCACTAGCACCGATTGTAACGATGGTTTCGTTTTCAGGTGAATAATGTAAATCGTAGTTATCTTTTACAAAGTTACAAGCTGCCTTGCGTAATTCTAGTAAACCAGCGTTATGTGTATAGCTTGTATAATTTTCTGTAATAGCCCGTTTTGCCGCTTCTTTTACGAGAGAAGGTGTAGGAAAATCAGGTTGTCCAATTGTTAAAGAGATAAGATTATCATAGTTTTGAATCATATTAGAGAATTGACGGATTCCAGAAATTTGGATGTCCTTCACTCTAGGGTTAATGAATTGTTCCATTGTATCTCCCTTTCTTCCGTTTGAAAACTAAATTCATTTTAACATATTTTCTATGATTTCGCTTGCGTATATGGTATGTAGAAAGAGAAGGATAATAGAAAAAAAGCCGCTGTAAGCGACTTTTTAATATCCGTATTCCCAATCTATTTCATCTTCATTCCAAAGTACAGAGGATACTTTGCCAAGGTGAACAACTGATTCATTCACAGCACATGTGCAATTTTCTTCTCCTGTTTTATGCTGTAACTCTTCGTACACTGATTTTTCAACGTTTTCTAGAACGACCAAATTTTCTTCTTTTAAAACAAGCGTAGTACCCGCCATATTTATCTTCCTCCTACTAAAATAATGATCACTTATTTGTAAACATAGATAGTATGGATTATATGCTGTATTTTGCTATAGTTGTCCGTCTTATGAAGTATTTTTTATTTTCTTTGTAATCCGTATTCATTGTATACTGCCGGGCAGAAATTTGGTACAGGGTTTACATTCATTTCGAAAATCTGTAACAATTATTATGTGTTGTTAACAAAGAATTAACAAATATGTTAAGAAAAATCAAAATTTTAAAACAAACAAACCTGTAAAATGATATAATCATATCAAAATACATATAGGGGATGAGAGGCTATGGAGCTTATCCGTGATTTAATGATCCAAATTGCCATCATTATTTTGCCACTATTTTTATACGAAGCGATTCGTTTAAATCGTTATCAAGAAATGCCTCCGAAGCCGAACCGCTACTTTATTATGTTTTTATCTAGCATTACACTCGTTCTCTCTATGACATACTCTATTTGTTTTGGGGACGTTTGCGGGTATAACTTTCACCCAATCCCAATTGTTAGTGGTTTTTTATATGGTGGGATTGTTGGTTTAATCCCGGCCGTTATTTTTGTTATCTATGAATGGGCGCTAAAGGGCATAAACCTTCTTCCAGTCATAGAAGTAATATTTCTATTGATAGTTCCATTATTTTTATCAAAGAAATGGTCTCTATTTTCAAGGGATAAGAAGCTAATTTTAGCATTTATGATTTCATCATTGTACGTACTTGTTTCTTTAGTGATTGGTATGATTAACGTTCTGTTAGAAAAGGGATTTACACCATATGTTTCGCACTTATATAGCGGATATATATTTGCTTCGCTTATTATGGTTATGACAATGGTATTTCAGGTGTACTTAACAGAATATTTAAATGAAAATGCAATACTACGTACAGAGATGCAAAAGTCAGAGAAACTTAATATTGTAAGTGAGTTAGCAGCAAGTGTTGCACATGAGGTTCGAAATCCACTCACTGTTGTTCGTGGTTTTATTCAATTGCTAGAAAGTACGGAAGATGTGAAGAATAAGGATTATATGCGTCTCGTATTAGCTGAATTGGACCGGGCAGAACAAATTATTTCAGATTATTTAAATTTAGCAAGACCACAAATTGAGAAAAAAGAACATATTTGCTTATCCGCTCAATTAATAGAAATGACAACTCTTATGTCATCATTTGCAGCGATGCAGGGTGTATATTTGCAAGTTGAGATTTCTGAAAGTCTTTATACGATCGGTGATAAAACGAAATTGAAGCAAGCTATTATGAATGTTGTTAAAAATGGTATTGAAGCAATTCAAGGAAATAAAGGATATTTAAAAGTAACGGCGATGCAAAAAGATGAAACGATTGTAATAAGAGTTAAAGATAGTGGTGTTGGGATGACGAAAGAACAATTAGCAAGGCTCGGACAACCGTATTATTCTTTAAAAGAAAAAGGGACAGGATTAGGACTAATGGTAACATTTAGTATTTTACAAGCGCATAATGGTACGCTGGAATATAAAAGCGAAAGTGGGAAAGGAACTGAAGCGATTATTATATTGCCAGCTGTAAGAAATAAGGAATAAAAGTTACCGATAGAAGGTAACTTTTTATTTTATATTAGAAAAAATATATTATGCTATTCAGTTGTTTTTTCTTGTTTTGTTCGGCTAAATAAACTTCTAAATGATTGGAAAAAGCTTTGTTCTTTTGAGGCGGCGACTAATCTTTTTGTTTCTTGAATTTCGCGAATTACTTGCATAAGTTGTGCATCACGGTTGCTATCTTTATTATAAATTTGATTTACGAGTTTATTCATTTTTTCTTCTTGTTTAGATTCTCGTTTATACATATGATTCATTAATAAGTCCATCTTTTCTTTTTGCAGAGCATCTGTTTGAGCGGCATGATCCACTAACTCTTGTAGCATTTTTTCCTGAGATCCTTCTTTTACATAAACTTGTTGCATCAACTCATCTAGCTTTTCATCTTTTAAACGATTTTGGGTAATAAGGGTAGAATTTTGATGAATAATGGCTTCATTTAGTTGAGCGAGCATTTCAAGTTTTAACATGAACTCCTCGAAGTTACGCCCATCTTCTTTTTCTTTCGGTTGTATTTCTTGCGTATCTTGTATAACTGGTACAGGTGGGGCCTCTTTTTCTTTTAAAATAATTGGTATCGTTTCTGAAATATCTTCCTGCAATGTAGCAGCTCTTTCATGTATAGATTTCAATAGTTTTAAATCATCAAGTTTATAAATACGAGCATCAGCTGTTTTGGAAATTATATAACCATGTTCCTCTAACAGTTGACTATATTTGCGGACTATATGTTTTGGGATGCCTGTTTTATTCGTCACATCTTTCGTTTTATAGGTAGCTTCCATGATATTTCCTCCCCAAAAAGTATCGTATATATCATTTCAATCTTTTATGAGGACTTCCTTTGAAAAAGAATGTCGGAAGGTTATTAGTTTTCTACAGCATTAGTGAAAAGATGAAGAAAAATGAGAGTTTTTGGCGGAATGGCGAAGAAGAGCTAAAATAATGTCTGAAAACATATACAGGATAAGTTTGTTATAATAAAGTGAAACTTTAATCAGTGGGGGTTTTGTTCATCCACCACTGATCATCAGCCCTCACCAATCGGGCTTTTACGGACAGTTAATCCCCCACCTAACTTCTTTGCTTTCCCTGAATTTTGAGGTGGGGGTCTTACTGCTCGTTAATGCGTGATAACTGAGGAAAAGAAACAGGTAGAATCACGGAGGTATACATGAAACAATTAAAAGGTATTATCATTTCAATTATTGCAATTCTTTCTATTGTAGTAGCGGTGTATGAAGTGCTTGTTCCAGAGGAAACAAGTATTAAAAAAACAAATGCATATGATCAAGTTCTAGAATTTCCGAAAGATCGATATCCAGAGACAGGGAAACATATTACGGATGCTATAAAAGAAGGACATTCAGAAGTTTGTACAATCGACCGTGGTGGTGCTGCGGATAGAAGAAAATTATCGTTAGCTCCATACCCATCAAAAAAAGGGTATGATCGTGATGAATGGCCAATGGCGATGTGTAAAGAAGGCGGAAAAGGAGCACATATTGAATATATAAGTCCAGCCGATAACCGCGGAGCAGGCTCTTGGGTAGGAAATAAGTTAGATAAATACCCAGATGGTACGCGTGTGAAATTTGACGTAAAGTAGTAGTTGCATATTTCATAATGAAGGAGAAGGGAACGATGGAGTTAACAATTTCGTATTCGCAATTAATGTTGATGAACTATGACGGTGATCAGCCTTACGTTGACTGGACGGATGAGGATTTTGAAAGAGGTTATGCGAAGGCGGATGGAACAGTTATTTTTGAAGCACTCTCTGATTATACTTGTGAAGTAAAAGTGACCCCAGGGAAACATATTGAGAAAGAAGAAGTGATTAGAACGGTTACAGTTCCTTTTACAGTTGAAAATGAATGTATCGTTGTAACAAGTATTCTTTCAAATAAATTTCAAATCTCTATTCCAAATGGTGAGTATACGGTTGTATTACAAGCAACACCTCTTGAAGAACCAACGGATGATGAATTATATAAAATACAATATGAATTCTTTTTTGAAAGTAAAGAATAAAAAATGGGGTATCCTCAAAAAGGATACCCCATTTTTATTATGCGTTTGTTTTTAGCAAGGAACGAGCGTCTTTTGCCGCTTGCACCATGTGCTCTAAAGCTGGAATAACTTCTTCTGTTCTTCTCGTTTTTAAACCACAATCAGGATTAATCCAGAAATATTTAGGATCGCATACTTTTAAAGATTGTTCTACGATTTTATACATTTCATCTTTACTTGGTACACGTGGGCTATGAATATCATATACACCTAGACCGATGCCTTTTTCATATGTTGTATGTTTTAATGTATCAATAAATTCACCGTGACTTCTTGATGTTTCGATAGAAATCACATCTGCATCTAATGCGCGAATCGCATCAACGATATCTTCGAAGTTACTGTAACACATATGAGTATGAATTTGTGTTTCATTTGCTACAGAAGAAGTTGCTAAAAGGAAGGATTGTACTGCCCATGTAATATAAGCGTCCCAATCTTTTTCTTTTAGTGGCATTCCTTCACGAAGTGCTGGCTCATCGACTTGAATTACTCGAATTCCGGAAGATTCAAGTAGTTCAATTTCATGACGAAGAGCTAATGCAATTTGATATGAAACTTCTTTTCTTGGAATGTCATTTCGAACGAAGGACCAATTTAAAATCGTAACCGGTCCAGTTAACATTCCTTTTACAACTTTCTCTGTTAAGCTTTGTGCATAAACAGTTTCCTTAATAGTCATTCCGTTAATAAAGGCTACATCACCATAAATAACAGGTGGTTTTACGCAGCGGGAACCGTATGATTGCACCCAACCGTTTTTAGTGAATGAGAAACCAGCAAGGCGTTCACCAAAATATTCGACCATGTCAGTTCTTTCAAATTCACCATGTACAAGAACATCAAGACCAATTTCTTCTTGGTAACGAATCCATTTTTCTGTCTCTTTTTCAATAAATTGTTCATATTGTTCATTTGAAATAACACCGTTACGCCATTCTTTTCGCGTTTGGCGAACTTCAGTTGTTTGCGGGAAGCTACCGATAGTTGTTGTTGGTAACAACGGTAACTTCAGGGCAACTTGTTGTAATTCATATCGTTTTTCAAATGGAAGAGGACGTGAAAAATCTTCTTCTTTTAGTGCTGTTCGTGCTGCTTTGACATCTTCTCGGTTACGTGCAGCAGATGAACGAATTGTATGATGTACATTTCGATATGTTTCTAGCTCATTATGAATGCTTTCTGTACCTTGAGTTAGAGCGGAATGAATAAGAACTAACTCTTCTAATTTTTGATTTGCAAATGCCAACGCATCAAATAGCTCAGTCGATAAGTGAGTTTCTTCTGTTTTATCGATTGGCGTATGCAATAAGCTACAAGAAGGCTGAACGATGAAATCTTTCGTTTGGACTTGTTTTTGTAACGTTGTAAATAACGTAAGAACTTCATCAAGATCGGCTCTCCAAATGTTACGGCCATCTATACAACCAACAGCTAAAGTTTTATCAGCTGGGAATCCATATTTTGAAATAGCATGTAGATTACCTTCTTTACCATGAACGAAATCTAATCCAATACTTGATACTGGGAATGTAATAATTTCTTCATAGTTTTCTTCTACACTATCAAAATATGTTTGTAAAAGAAGATTCGCATTTGGAACTTCTTTACGAATAGCTTCATAAATTTCTTTTGCTTGTTGAACTTCTTCTTTCGTTAAAGAAGCGAAAATCGGTTCATCAACTTGAATGATTTGTGCACCAGCTGCATGTAGTTCTGAAAGCAGTTGTACGTAGGGTGCAACTAACTGTTTTAAAATAGTAGCAAATTGTTCTTGTGTATAGCCTTTAGCTAATTTCAAGAAAGTATATGGTCCTAAAATAACAGGTTTTCCATCTACTCCTAATTCTTGTTTTGCCTCTTCGTATAAGCGAAGTGGACGATTATCTTTTAAAGAGATTTGTAATCCCTCTTCATATTCTGGAACGATATAATGATAGTTTGTGTTAAACCATTTTGTCATTTCGGAAGCTACGTGATCTTTAGAGCCACGCGCCATTGCGAAATATACATCAAGGTAAGATGTAAACTCAGAAAAACGTGATGGGATAAATCCTAGCATATAAGCAGTATCCAAAACGTGATCGTAATATGTAAAGTCGCCAATTGGAATAAGTTCAATCCCTTTTTCTTGCTGTGCTTTAACGTGTTGAAGACGAATTTCTTTCATTGTTGTTAAAAATTGTTCTTCATCAATTTTATTAGACCAAAAAGCTTCCAATGTTTTTTTCCACTCTCGTTGTAGTCCGATACGTGGATAACCTAAGTTACTTGTTTGAATTGCCATTTCAAATTCCTCCCCAATTGAAAGTAAGCATTTCCGTTTACTAGGAAATACCTATAACAAAAAGCATAAAGACATAGAAAATAAGCCTTCCTTTTTGTTTTAACACCTCATCATCATCCGTGAATCTATCAGTGTTGTTAAAACAGGCAGGTCTCCTGACTTATGCTTCATATGATTTCTTTCACCTTCCCGTTTTCACAGTGGCATTAAAAAGAAATCTCAGCATTTACAGTGGCGGGACCGTGTTGGAGTTTCACCAAGCTTCCCTTTTAAACACGAAACAAACTGTTCGTGTACCCATTTTCCTTTTGAAAGGAATTTAACAAGCGATATGATATTGAAACAAATTCTAACACAATTTTTGGAATTTTGTCTACTGTTTTGAAATAAGAAAATTCTAAAGTTTTTTATTTTAATTATTTGTATTTTTCTGATTTTTTTAGAGTGGAGAAACATGAGGAGAATTGAAATAAAGTGCGATTAAATTTATAAAGAAATGGGTACCTATACATAGATAAGATGCCAGTTATGTTATTAAATAATTGGTTTATCTTATATCGAAAATTAAACAAGCATAACCCCAACCTAAATTAGAATGGGGTTATATTTGTTTTAGACTTTGAAATAAAATAACTATATTGTCATTTTACAGTTTCTATTTTGAAAGTTTAATCCGCATCTATATCAATTTCTGAAAGTCGCCCGGCAACAGCATCTGCAAGAAGGGTGTTTAACCATTGCAATTCAACTGTAATATGTTCAATAACGCTTTGCAAAATATATAGTTGTGCGCGTGGGATTTTTCCTTTGCTACAGTCATAAATAGTTTGCATGTTATGTAAATATTGAACGGTATCATTTTTCTTTTTTTCTAAAATAGGAATTAACTCTTGATCATCACCAAAATGAGCGAAAGAGAGTGCCGAATAAATTGGTTTATATATTTGATTTTTTGCCTCGAATTGTTTTAATAGCAACGTGTGAAATAATTGTTTACCTTCTTTTGTTATATGAAAGATTGTTTTATCTGGTCTATTTGTATCTCGAACAATAGTTGTAACACGAATTGCCCCTTGTTTTTCTAATTGCTCAAAGGCATAGTAAAGTGATCCTTTTGCATATTTAATATAACAGTCCATTTGTCGTTCTTTCATTATGTGTTGCACTTCATATGGATGTTTATCCCCTTCGAGTAGCAAACCGAGAATGACTAATTTCATGCTCATGCTGTCTCAACTGCTACTAAAAATATAGACAAATGTATATTCTTAGAGTATTCCTGCTTCTACGTGCCCTGCCTCGCTAATCACTTGCTACTACAGTTTGCTGTGACACTCCACAGGCGTAAATTCCGATGTAGCCCACCGTACATATATACAATCTATTTACGTTAGTATTGTATATTCTTTTGCTTGTAAAAGGTTGATCGCTGCGTTCAAATCTCTATCCATTACATTGCCACATTCACATGTATATACTCGGTCAGATAGCTTTAAATCCGCTTTCTTTTGACTGCAACATGAGCATAACTTTGACGATGGATAAAACCGGTCTACTTGACGTAATTCAATTCCATATTCCTCACATTTCGTCAAAAGCCACGTTTTAAAAGCAAAAAAAGACTGCTTGGCAATTGTTTTAGATAAATGTTTATTCTTCATCATACCTTTCACATTCAAATCTTCCACTGTAATAAACGTTGGCTTGGTTTTCACCACATTCGTTACAATAGACTTTACATACTCTATTCGAATATTCGCTAATCGAGCATGCAACTTTTGCACTCTAAGAACATTTTTATCTATATTCACTCTTTTATTAGTAACAGATTTTTCACCTCTTTTTTTTAGATTTTCAAATTTACGTGCTAAAGAGCGTTGTTCACGTTTTAACCGTTTTTCTATCTTTTTTACTTTTATTGTTTTGTTGATGTTTTCATGAACGATACCATCGCTACGTGTAGCAAAATCCTTCACTCCTAAATCAATCCCTAGACCTATTTTATTGAGTGCCAACTTTGTTGCCATTTCTTCCAATTCGCAAAGTACAGATACAAAATATCTTCCTGCTCTTTGATATACTGTGCCACTTTTTACAGTTGCATTTTTAGGGATATATCCATATTCTTTTAACCTTACCCAACCAATTGTAGGAACTTTGACTCTATGTCTTTCTACTGTCCAATCTGTTTTGTTGTTTTTCGGAAAGTAGCACTTCACATCTTGCTTTCTCTTTTTTTTATATCGTGGAAACTTAGATAAACCTTTAAAAAACCGCTTAAAAGCTTTATCTCCATTCATAATCGCTTGTTTTACCGCTTTGCTCGACACTTCTTTAATCCACTGGTCACACTCTTTTGTATGAATATTGTTCAGCCATTTGGAAAAGTCATAGCCACTAAGAAATTTCCCCTCCGACTCATATGCCTCTTTATTTTTAGAGATATACAGGTTATATACATATTGACACACCCCAATAGTTTGACGGATTTTACTAACTTGTTCAGTTGTCGGTTTGATTTCTATTAAATATGCTCTTTTCATAAGTCTTCATCCTCCGACATTTTCTTTTTGTATTTTCTCAACCCATATATTCTACAGCTAAATACATGAATGATAGATATTAAATCCTGAACAAGTTCTTCTTGAATACCCATATATTCCTTATACTGTTCTTCTGTAGAATATCTTCTTCCTTTTTGGTTTCGGTAAGCAGTTAAAACACCTTGATTGTCCCACCTTTGTAATGTCTTAACAGAGACATTAAGCATTGCTGAAAATTCTTTTGGTTTATATTGTTTCATAATTACTTTTTTGCTATATATGCACACTTTTGTCTATGTTTTTGTTTACTGCTTCTTTCTCCTGTATATAGAAACTTTATCCCGATTGGTGAGGGATAATAACCAGTGGGAATAGTTCCTTACTGATCAAAGATTTACTTTATATATTATAAGCGGCATACCCTTTTTCATAAAGGGTATGCCGCTTCTTTTTTCTATACTAACTTACTTGCTTTTGTTTTTGTTTCGTTTTTGGTCCTGTAAAAAGACGCTCATTTCCCATAAGTAAAATGCAAATAATACTTAGTACAGCCGGGATCAGTGCCCAGAAGAATGTACTGGCAATAGATGTAGCTAGAGCTTCTTTAATACCAGTTAATATTTCAGGTGGTATTTTATCGGTAGCACCTGGTGATAATAAGAAACTTGTGTCTCCACCCTTTGGAGCTAATTTTGCTAGTTCAGGCGGGAAGAGAGTGTTTAGTTTATCTGTAAAAATATGATTTTGAATTGTACCGAAAATTGTTACACCAAGAGTCATACCGAGTGAACGGAAAAATGAGTTTGTTGATGTAGCAGAACCACGATCTCTCATTTCTAATTTGTGAATCGAAGACATACTTAAAACTGAGAATGAGAAACCAACACCAAGTCCAGTGAGAACCATAAATAGTGTTACGAGTAGGCGAGGTGTATCCATTGTTAAAGTGCTTAGTAAATAAATGCCAAGAACGAAGAAAACTCCAGATGCCATCATAATGTTACGATAACTTGTTCGAGAAGCTAACTGTCCACCTGTTTGACTTCCAATTACAGAGCCAATCATCATAGGTGTTAAAATTAATCCAGCATTTGAGGCTGAACCACCGAGAACACCTTGAACGAAGATTGGGATATAAACTGTACAGATGATAAAAGCGGCACCATAGAAAAAGGCAACACCTTGGCTAGCTGCGAATAAAGGTTTTTTAAATAGATGGAAAGAAATGATAGGCTCGGTTGCTTTTCGTTCTACGAAGAAGAAAATAATAAGCATAATAACAACTGTTGTAAATAAGCCGATAATCACAGTGGAATTCCATGCGTATTCTTTACCACCAAGTTCTAAGGCGAACATTAAGCAAACGATACTAATAACAAGTGTAATAGCGCCAGCCCAATCAATTTTTTGTTTTCTAAATTCTAGAGATTCACTGTAATATTTCGTAATGAAGAAGAAGGAAATAAGTCCTAATGGAATATTAATATAGAAGACCCAGTGCCAACTTATATAGTCTGTAATATAAGCACCTAATAAAGGGCCGAATACACTAGATGTTCCGAAAACAGCACCGAATAGCCCTGTCATTTTTCCGCGCTTTTCTGGTGGGAATATGTCGTACATAATAGTGAAGGCGATAGGCATAAGAGCGCCGCCACCAATTCCTTGAATTGCTCTATAAATACTTAGTTGCTCAATACTAGATGCTGTTCCGCAAAGTGCAGAACCGAACAAGAAAAGAATAAGGCCACCAATATAAAAGCGTTTCCGTCCATACATATCAGAAAGTTTTCCGAAGATAGGCATCCCTGCCATTGTTGCTACCATATATGCAGACGTGACCCAAACGAACTTGTCAAATCCTCCTAGGTCTCCAACGATTGTTGCCATTGCTGTTGCAACGATTGTATTATCCATTGCAGCCATTAAAATACCAAGTAGTAAACCCGCAACAACAAATTTTGTCTTGCTGGAGTCTTTTTTTGATAATTGAGATTCCAAAGATAACCCTCCTTTAATAATAAGTAAACTATATTAAGTTTTGAGTGCAGCGCATAAAAATTATAAATATATTTTTTAAAATCAATTTACACAAGTGCACTGACAAAGCCATAAAGAATATTATAGTCAAATTTGACTAAAAGGCAAACTTTTTCTTCCGTCAAAATATTCTGTTGTATGGACAGCAAAAGAGTGAGTAATACTTAGTATTGGTAAAAAGTCAATGAAGGAAATTGTAAAAAAATATTTCAGTAAGAATACCTGCTGTTAACAGATGAAAAATGGTTTTTTCTTTACTTTGTCGAATAGGATAAAAGGAAGAGTAATAACTATATATCGTTTGTAACGAGCTTTATTAATATTGTGTAGAGAGGCAGAATAAGGTCGTATGGATATGATGCATCTGAAATGGGGTGAATATTATTATGAAAATATGGAAACGAATTCCGGATCAAGGAAGGCGTTCAATACCGCTACAACCGGTATTATGGATTGATGGCTCAAAAAAGGAAAACGAATGTCCTAACGTAGCAGTTACATTACAAATCCGTAGTATGTATAAAGAAAAATTTTCATATGAACTGACCTGTGATGTAAACGACATACTTATTATTCGAATTAAAGTTGAAAATAAAGGAATGAAAATGATTTCACGAGTTGTAGTAAGCCATATGATTCGAGATTATTTTGCATATATTCCAAATTCATTAAAGGCTGATAAGGGAATGAGCGAGTTTCTGTTCCAGCTTGTAAGGTGGAGAATCGATAATTTATTACCAAATGAGAAGGTAGAATTAATTTGCAAAATAAAAGCAAATAAAGATAAAGAACTCAAAAACACACTATTTCAAGCTACATATACATTTCAATATAACGGAGTATCATATGGTCCGCTGCAAACAAATGAAGTTGTGGTGCGACAATGATAAAAAGGAACCTGTATGAAAGGTTCCTTTTTTAGTCCCTTTTTTGTTCAATCAATATTTACAATAGCGTCAATTTGATTATATGTAATGAAGTTTACTCCGAAAGAATTAAATAGTAATTTTAGCGACAACAGAAACCCCGATAGTAAACGTATAATATCTGATAGATTTTTCTTTTGTAGCATGTAGGTCACCATATTTCTAAAATGATGTATGGTATATATGAAATAGAATAGAAATGGTAGACAAGCTTAAGCGGAAATGTACACTCAATATGTACATTTTTTATTTTGTAGAAAAACATAATTGTTATAGAAACATATATTGGTATAGAAGGGAGGCGAAGCATGAAACATAAAGGGAAAATTAGTGGATTATTACTTGGGAATACAGTGGCAGTTACAGAATGGATTGCGCTTCAGGATGTAATTACAAAACTGGATTCGCGATCATTTTATACCGTCTTTATTATTTATATATTGCAAATGATACTCAGCTATTATTTTGGACATTGGTATGATAAAAGAGCGAGTGGGCGTATGGATACGGAAGTAGGAGGAATGGCAAGTAATGATTTTGTAGTTGATTTTTTTGAGAAAGTAGCTGCTTTATCAGAACGAGATTCTCATAATATTACAGTGTACATTCTTTCTGTGAAAGAATGGAAAGGACTAAAAGAAACAGTGCAAGAAAAAAAAATGGAGGTGTTAGTACAAAAGTTGGAGAGTACGATTGTAAAGACAATTCGTAAAGGCGATGTCGTTACGAAGTGGGATGAAAATAAGTATGTTATTGTGGCGATCGATAACGGACATGAAAAATCGACAATAACAAACCGATTAATGAAAAATATTGAAAGTGAAATAGAAAATGGCTTGTTAAGTATGACTCTATTATTTGGGGCTGCTAGTTATCCAATAGAAGGAAAAACGTTTGAAGAATTGTTAAGAAAGGCACAAAATCAATTGTACCAGCATAGAAATTCGTAAAAAAATAAGTAAAACTTTGATGTGAAGAAATATGATATGAAGAAGTTTTGATTGTAACATTTTTTTGACTTTTATTACAAAAAGAACTTTTTTTGTAATAAAAGTCTTTAAAAATATATGAAATAGGCATATAATTATGATGGATGTGTCAATGCATTTTGCACAATGTGTTTCACTTTAAAAGTGTAGAGGAAAGCATACTCTACACTTTTCCTTTTTAGGGAATAGTTGCAAGATCGCATTTATACTGTGTAAAATGAACAAAGAGATTATTTGATAGAAAGCGGGAAAGGGAATGATAGACGTGAGAGAACAACGAACATCTTTTATCAGGTGAATGATTACTGTTGTTCTTCAAATTATTATGGTTGTGATGAATTCCGTTGTACTTTTGTGTAATACATAATATCAATAGGTTTTAAAAAGTGCCAAGTAAAAGATGGATATGGAACTGCTATTTAGTCCAAAAACGGAAAATGTAATTTTAAGTAATACAATTTGTACAAGCATTATAAACAATATGAATGATTTTCGTGAAAAAGGTGCGAGTGTGGAGTTTATAAAAGACTATATAATTTCATAGCTTTATACACGATGATCGTATATAAGTAGGAGGAAAAAGATGTTGAAATATAGTAAATTAGCAATTGTAACTGCATTATCAATGACTTTACTAGCGGGTTGTTTCGGGCCGAAACCAGAAGAGGAATTATATGTTGCATTTGAAAATGCTGCAAAGCAAGAAAAAACAATGTTTGAAGATGCAAAAAAACTTGAAACTTTAGAGAAAGAGGGACAAGAATTATATAACCAGATTGTTCAAGAAGGAAAAGATAATAATCAAACTGTTAAGGAAAAACTAAACCAAGCAGTGAAAAATACAGATGAACGAGAAAAAGTGCTTAAACAAGAAAAAGAATCTTTAACTAAGGCACAAGAAGAAGTGAAATCGGCAGATAAATATGTGAAGAAAATTGAAGATAAGAAATTGAAAGATCAAGCGGATAAAGTGAAAAGCACATATGAGAAACGACATGATTCATTTAACAAAATGTATGATAGCTATAATAAATCGTTAAAACAAGAAAAAGAATTATATACAATGCTACAAGATAAAGGTACAAAATTAAAAGATATTAGTGAAAAAGTAAAAGTAGTAAATCAGTCTTATAAAGATATTGAATCAGAAAAAGACAAGTTTAATGAATTTACGAAATCTTATAATACAGAAAAAATAGCTTTTTATAAACAAGCAAATATTAAAATTAAAGAAGAGAAAAAATAAAACAGTTTGGCCTACAATTGGCCAAACTGTTTTATTTTTTTGTATAGGTACGACTATACCATGGGACAGGTTCACTTAATTTTTTTTCTTGTTTTAGCGCTTCAGGACCAATATAATCTTGAAGTGTTTTTTTTGCTACTGTTAAAGATAAGGTTGTTTTCGGATTTCGATAGGAGGATTCAAGATGACCGAGATGTGGTAGGATTCGAAAATCTTCTTTTGTAGGAGGAATATGGAAAAAGTAATCACCTAAACGTATAAGAACATCAGATTGTTGTTGGCTAAAACGTGGATTTCTAGAGAAATGTAATCCTTCTTTAATAGCTTTTTTTTCAGTAATTAAGCGTTCTAAAGCTGTCTTTTTTAACCAGTATAAATACTTCGGATTAGTTGCAGCTTTAGCATGACGATTCACAACGAAAATAGATTGAGCTAGTCGATTAATAGAATGTTGGTTTTGTAATTGAGATTGTGGTTGTGAAGGTTTCATATTAAATCTCCTTTCAATTTTTCATTATTATACCATAAGTAAAAGCGATTTTTATTATATGCAAAAAGTGATTGTATATATTTTCAATATTAAAGCAATATTGTTACAAAAAACAACTATTTTGTATAATAGTAATAGAATGTGTTTTAGAAATTTGATAATGAAAGAGTGAGAAGTTTGAAAGAAATATTAAAACAGCAATATGCCATTATAGATATTGGATCTAATACAATGCGTTTAGTTATTTATGAAAAGCAAAACGGAGGTTTTTATAAAGAGATTGAAAATACGAAAGTGGTTGCAAGGTTAAGGAATTACTTAGTCGATGGTGTGTTGATTGAAGAAGGAATAGAGATATTGTTACAAACATTATTTCAATTTCAAGAAAGTACACGATTCCATCAGTTGCGCCATGTACTTTGTGTTGCAACAGCAACAATTAGGCAGGCTGAGAATCAAGAGGAAATTAAAAAACTTGTTGAAGGACAAACAGACTTTACTCTTAGAGTATTATCAGAATATGAAGAAGCACGTTACGGCTATTTAGCGGTTATGAATTCAACTTCGTTCTCGGAAGGGATTACAGTAGATATTGGTGGAGGAAGTACGGAAGTTACATACTTTCGAAATAGAGAGATTTTAGAGTATCATAGCTTTCCTTTTGGGGCACTTTCTTTAAAGCAACAATTTATTAAAGAGGATATACCTACTGAAGAAGAGTTGGACAAGCTTCAAACGTATCTAGAATATCAATTTCGAACATTACCATGGTTAATTGATAAGAAATTGCCCCTTATTGCAATTGGTGGTAGTGCGAGGAACTTAGTGAAAATTCATCAAAATTTAATTTGTTATCCTATAGCAGGAGTACATTTATACAAGATGAAAAAAGAAGATATTAAAAATGTGAAAGAAGAATTGGAAGGACTGTCGTTCATAGAACTTCAAAAAATGGAAGGATTGGCAAAAGATCGAGCGGATACAATTGTTCCAGCAGCCGAAGTATTTCATACGCTTGTTAATGTTATAGAGGCGCCAGCATTTGTATTAAGTAGAAAAGGATTAAGAGAAGGTGTTTTCTATGAAGAGTTGACAAAAGATTTGGGGATTTCATATTATCCGAACGTGGTCGAAGAAAGTTTGTATTTATTATCACATGAATATGAAATGGACATGGAATTTGTAATGCAGCTTATTAAACATGGAAGATTAATTTGTCAACAGCTTGAAGAAACAGGGCTGATTTCTATGTCAATAAAAGACTGGGAAGTATTCCATCAAGCAGCGAAAGTATTTAATATAGGCAAATATATAGACGAAGAAGCGAGCCGCTTACATACGTTTTATTTATTAGCAAATAAAACAATTGATGGTATGATGCATAAAGAGCGAGTTAGATTAGCGCTTATTGCGTCTTATAAATCAAAAATGTTATTCAAACAACATCTGTCTCCGTTTGAAGGATGGTTTGATAAAAACGAACAAAAAAAAATACGCCTATTAGGGGCTGTTTTACAATTTTCAGCAGCTCTAAATATAAGACAAAGATCGCTTGTTGAATCGATATCTATAACAGAAAGCAAAGAAGGATTAACATTTAAAATTGTATGTGAGCAATCGGCATTAGCGGAAAAAGTGCAAGCTGAAAAGCAAAAAAAGCAGCTGGAAAGAGTATTGAAAACGAATATTAACTTATTCTTCGAATCAAAACAATAAGTTGTACGGATGTCTTTACAAAAAATTAACACTTTGGAATATTGTAATTTGTTAAAATGAAAGTAACTAAATTATAGTGAAAAAGTTTCAAGGGAAGTGTGAAGAGGATGGAAATGTTGAAGGGGAATATAGTCAATTTAAATGATACAGCTTATTACAACAATAGAGAACTAAGTTGGTTAGCATTTAATGAACGTGTACTACAAGAAGCACAGGATGAAATGAATCCGCTTTTAGAAAGATTAAAGTTTATTAGCATTTTTAGCTCCAATTTAGATGAATTCTTTATGGTACGTGTAGCAGGATTGAAGGATCAAGTGAGCGCTGGGTTTAACCAACCAGAAAATAAGGCTGGCTTAACACCAAAAAAGCAATTAAATAAAATTGCGATAAAGGCCCATGAATTAATGACTGTACAATATGATACGTTTAAAAATTATGTGTTGCCAGCGTTGGAGCTAGAGGGGATTGAGCGTTTAACATTCCATGATTTGACGAAAGAACAAAGAGAATTTATAGAAGAGTATTTTGATGAGCAAATTTTCCCAGTCTTAACACCTGTAGCTATCGATGCGTATCGTCCATTTCCTATGTTATTAAATAAAAGTTTGAATTTAGCTACTCTTTTATATGATGAGAAACAAGTGGAGGAAGAAAACCGCACGAAGTTAGGAATTGTACAAGTTCCTTCATTACTTGAACGTTTCATATTTTTACCGAGTGAAGGGCAAAAGCATAAATTTATTTTATTAGAAGATGTAATTAGTGGTTTTACTCATAAATTATTCACTGGATATAAAGTATCATCTGTTACTCGTTTCCGTATTACACGCAATGCGGATTTAACGATTCATGAAGAAGGTGCGAGAGATTTATTAAAAGTAATTGAAAAAGAATTAAAAAAGCGTAAGTGGGGAGCTGCTGTACGTTTAGAAGTTGGCAAAGAACACATTGATGAAAGAGTATTAGCGTTATTATATGAGGTGTTGGAAGTAAAAGATGAAGATGTGTATATAATGGATGGACCGTTAGATTTAACATGTCTATTTTCTTTATATAAAAAACTAGCGCCTTTATATGAACATCTTGTATATCCGGCTCTTATTCCGCAACCTCCTCAAGACTTAGGTGATGAGGAAGATGTATTTGAAAAGGCGATCGAACATGATATTTTATTACATCATCCTTTTGAATCGTTTCAGCCAGTAGTTGATTTTGTTCGTGATGCGGCAGACGACCCAAATGTACTTGCGATCAAACAAACATTATATCGAGTAAGTGGTGATTCTCCAATTATTCAGGCGCTAAAGGTAGCGGCTGAAAAAGGGAAACAAGTGACTGTGTTGGTTGAATTAAAGGCAAGGTTTGATGAAGAAAATAATGTGCATTGGGCTAAAGAATTAGAACAGGCGGGTTGTCATGTTATTTACGGTGTAAGTCATTTGAAAACACATAGTAAAATTACGCTAGTTGTAAGAAGAAAAAACGGAAAAATTGAAAGGTTCGTACATCTTGGAACCGGAAATTACAATGATGCAACGGCAAAGCTATATACTGATTTTGGCTATATTACATCACGGAAAGACTTTGGGGTCGATGCAACAAATTTCTTTAATTATTTGAGTGGTTATACAACAAAGCCACATTTTCATCATTTATCGGTTGCACCATTTGATATAAGAGAGCAATTTATGGATTTAATAGATGAAGAAATTCGTTATCATAGGCAATATGGAAATGGATATATCATTGCTAAAATGAATTCATTAACTGATAAACCACTTATTAAAAAAATATATGAAGCATCACAAGCTGGAGTAAAGGTAGAACTCATCGTTCGAGGAACATGCTGCCTACGACCTGGCATTCCAAATGTAAGTGAAAATATTCGGGTAGTTAGTGTTGTCGGGAGATATTTAGAACATAGCCGTATTTATTATTTCCATCATAATGGAGAAGAGAAAATATATTTATCTTCAGCTGACTGGATGACACGAAATATGGAGAAACGTGTAGAAATCTCTTTCCCGATATTAGATATTGAAATGAAGGCACGAATTAAGGCGATTTTACAGCTTACTTTAGCTGATAATGTGAAAACACGTGAACAGAATAAATCTGGTGACTATTACTATGTTATTAATAGTAGTACAGAAGAAATTGATAGCCAAGTGAAGTTATTTAAGATGGCGTATCAAAATACAGATGCTGAATAATGAGAACAAAGTAAAAAACCTCTTTTTTAAGAGGTTTTTTACTTTGTTCTCTACTTATTATAAAGGATGCGTAGAGAGAATACTTTTTATTATAAGCATGTTAATGGATCATCAATCGGTTAAGAAAGGAAATAACATTAGTAGAATTGTTGTGGTACATTAATAATAGAATGGTTGTTGACAAGGTCCACCATAACAAGGATAAGGTGTCGGCGGTGGGAAAGGTGGTGGATATGGTGGGTAATACGGTCTAGGACCGAAAGCTAATGCTCCGCCAAGCAGTCCACCAGCAATACCAGCTAGAAATGGGACGCCAAAAAACGGAAAGAAGCGTGAGTCGCCTACTGGACCAATAGGTGCTGAACGGACTGGGATTGGTTGATAATATGGATACATGAACAAACCTCCTTTATTGGACTCACTTTTATCATATGGTAAATGAAACATGGATGAGCGCGTACAAGAAAGGATATGTAAGAAAATAGGCGAATGATTACGAATGCTGGAGCGTAAAAATTGTTATTTCAGGTTTTGCCATAAATCGGAATGGGACACGTGTTCTGCCAAGGCCTCGATTGACATAGAGAGCTAAATCTTGGATCGTATAGAAACCTTCTACATAGTTTTTAGCAAGTGCTGGGGTAATAATAGCGCCTAAAAAAGGAATTTGTACTTGTCCGCCATGGCTATGACCAGAAAGTTGTAAGTTAACTGGATATGTAGCAATTTGCGGTGCAATATCTGGTTCGTGAACAAGAACAATGTTATAAATATTTTTCCGAGCGCGCTGTAGTGTTTCCTTTATTTTTGGTTTGCCTAATAGTATATCATCAAGACCGAAAATTGAAATTTCACTATTATCCAGTAGACGGATTCTCTTTTCACTGTTTAGTAATAGTTCAAATCCAGATTCACGCATGATGTGTTCGTAGTATTCCGTTCCATATCCGCCGTGATCATGGTTACCATAAATAGAAAATTTACCGAAGGGTGCTTGTATATTTTTTAAGATGGATGCAACGAAAGGAGTGTCAGTATATGTTTGATAATTATCAATGAGATCACCAGTAAAGAGAACAATGTCGGGTTTTACAGCATTAATTTTAGAAACGATTTGAGATAAATGTTGGAGAGAGAAATAGTATCCGAGATGTAAATCACTAAATTGAAGAATCTTCATACCATGAAAACTTTTTGGTATGAGTTGTGATTTCAATGTATGCTCTGTAAAAGAGAGTAGATGAGGCTCAATATATTTAGCGTAATAGTATCCGACGCTAGTCGTTATAATTGAATATAGACACGTACGCATTCCAGTTTTTAGAAAATCTCTTCTCGTAATTTTCTTCATAAAAATATGAGTATACCTAATTGGTTTATATTATATGTGTTCGTTACATTTACAGGTTACTCAAATCTCCTTTCGTTTTTTTAATATATTTTAAATCATGTAAAAGTAGTATAGATAACGAAAAAACGAATAAAAAGAAACCTCTTTACGTTAATATATCAGAAAAGTTTAAAAATATAAAGATTTCTATTAAATAAAATGATAAAATGAATGTGTATTCATTTTTGGGAGGGGATATATATGAAAGAAAAAGTAGTTATTATAACAGGTGGATCGAGCGGAATGGGAAAAGGAATGGCGACTCGCTTTGCAAAAGAAGGGGCACGAGTTGTTATTACAGGACGTACAAAGGAAAAACTAGAGGAAACAAAATTGGAAATTGAACAATTTCCAGGACAAATATTACCGGTACAAATGGATGTAAGAAATACGGATGATATTCAGAAAATGATTGAACAGATTGATGAGAAGTTTGGACGAATTGATATTTTAATCAATAATGCAGCTGGAAACTTTATTTGTCCAGCAGAAGATTTATCCGTGAACGGCTGGAATTCGGTTATTAATATTGTGTTAAACGGTACATTTTACTGTAGCCAGGCTGTCGGAAAATATTGGATTGAAAAAGGTATAAAAGGAAATATCATTAACATGGTAGCAACATATGCGTGGGATGCAGGTCCGGGAGTTATTCATTCGGCTGCAGCGAAGGCTGGAGTATTAGCAATGACGAAGACACTCGCTGTTGAGTGGGGACGTAAATATGGAATCCGAGTTAACGCTATTGCGCCAGGACCAATTGAACGTACGGGCGGTGCTGATAAATTATGGATTTCAGAAGAAATGGCTAAGCGTACGATACAAAGTGTTCCGCTTGGAAGACTTGGTACGCCAGAAGAAATTGCAAGTCTAGCTTATTATTTATGTTCAGATGAAGCTGCGTACATAAATGGAACTTGTATGACAATGGATGGAGGACAACATTTACATCAATATCCATTTTAAAAGGGATAAGAAAAATGTGACGGAATTGTGACATATGAAAGAAAAGTGTTTACAAGAGGTCATATATACGTTATATTTAAGACCTCTTTTTTCTTCATAGTAGAATTGCTAATTCCCCTTAGCATTTTACCCCTCTAATCCCTTCAGGAAAACTGAAGGGATTTTTTATTATTTTTCCGTAAATATCATGTTATAATTTTTGAAAAGTAAAGGGAGGGAAGCACGTTGATAGATGCATTAGATGTAATGAGTAACTTGGATAAAGTCCTTCCTTATTATCAAGCAATTTTTAGTGCTGATGAACATACTGTAATTGGATATGAAGTAGTAGGGCGTATTCAAACAGAAGAGGGCATACAAAGTTTAGCTTCTTTCTTTCATGATGACTCTATTCCAAGTGAGTTTCAACTAGAAGCGGATAACATTATAGTAGAAAAAGCTTTAAATCGTTATTTAGAAAGTGATCAAAAACTATTATTATTTATACATCGGAATGCTAACGTATTAATGAACGATGATGATGAAAGTTTGCTTCAACTTTTATTGATGTATGAAAAACAAGGTTTAAATTTGAAAAACATTGTTTTAGAGATTACAGAACATGAATGTAAAGAAGATATAGAGCAATTTAATCATTTGCTTATGTATTATCGTACATATGGTATTCAAATTTCGATTAATAAAGTCGGAACAGGTACAAGTAATTTAGAACGTATTAGCGTGTTAGCACCTGATATTTTAAAAGTAGATTTAACAAATTTAAGGCAAACTGCACTTTTACAATCTTATCAAGATATTTTATATTCTTTATCATTACTTGCTAGAAGAATTGGTGCGACATTGTTATATGAAGAAATAGATGCTTTTTATCAATTACAATATGCATGGAAAAACGGTGGTAGGTACTATCAAGGGAATTATTTGAAAGAATGCTTACCTGATTTTATTGAAACGAACGTTTTGAAAGAACGACTTGGTAATGAGTGTCATCAATTTATTCAACATGAGAAGAAAAAACTACAAAAGATTTATAATTTAACAGAAATGTTACGCGATCGAATTGGCGATGTTTTAGCGAAACAGAAAAAGAATGAAGATATAAATGATTGGTTATTACAATTTAGCCAAAGTGTATCACAATGTAGTTTTCGTATATTTATTTGTAACGAAGATGGTTTCCAACAATCAGGAAACGTTATGAAAAAAGATGGGGAATGGATTGTGATGCCTGAGTATTACATGAAGAACTGGAGTTGGCGCCCGTATTTTCTAGAGAATATTATGAAAATGCGTTTTGAGAATAAAGCAAGACTTTCAGATTTATATGCTGATATTGAAACCGGTGAGATGGTACGAACATTTTCTTTCCCGATTGATGATGAAAACTTTTTATTTATAGATTTATCGTATGAATATTTATATGAAGAAGATGTTTTATTTTAATGCACGAAGAGATTCGTGCATTTTTTGTTTGTTTTTATCATAAATTGGTAATAGTGAAAATGGTGCTGAAAATGCTGTCTATCGTTGTAAAGATTTTACGAACGAAACCAGCCCTTTCTTTGCATAATCATTGTTACAATGAATACTACAAAGACAAGTTTTCTTAAAAGGAAGGTGAAAAAATGAGGAAATATGGAATATGGTTAGTTCTATTTGTATGCGTTGCCTTTCTAGTTGGTTATAGTGTTACAACTGTTTTAGGAAAAGAGGAAGTGAAAGTCGATCGGAAAGAAGTGTTTGAAACGATACAAAAAGGCTATGAAAGCCAATTTTCAATTCGTGGGAAGCATTTGCCGATGAATAAGATGATAGAAACGTTATCACCATATTTTACAGAGAATTTCCTTCAAGTATTTACAGATGAAAATAGTAGAAGTGATAAACAAAGTGGTGAATATTTACTTCCAGCAAAAGAAGCGCCATTTTCTTTTAATTCAGAAACGAAAATGTCATATGATGAAGAGCATAAAATTTTATATGTTTATGAGCGGGCGAAAAGTGGACAATATCAAATTGTAACATTGCAAAGAGATCAAGGGAAATGGAAATTGGCCGGATATCATGAAAGCCAAGAACTTTTAACTGAAATAAAAAGGTTACAACAATTATAAAGTGAAACTTTAATCAATAGGGGGCATACCCCGTTGAATATTAACCCGCCACAATCGGATGTATACTTCCAAAATATAGCGGGATAAGAATAGGAATAGGTCTTTACCTATTCCTATTCTATATTAAGTAGTTGTTGTAATTTTTCAATTTGAAAACCAGCAACGACTTCTCCGTCAATTACAACCGTTGGAGTTGAATAAGAATCATAGTCATATAAAAGACGATTGCGAGCAGCGGCGTCTTTTTTTACGTCAAATTCTTCGTATACAACGTTATTATGCTTTAAAAATTCTTTCACAATAACACATGGCGGACAATCAGGTTGTGTGTAAACCTCAATTTTTTTCATTGCAATTCCTCCTTTTTACTGTTTTTTATTATATTCTTCCAGTATAAAAATCGCAATAAAGAAGGGAAAAGATGTTCTTTCTGTTTTTTCCTTCGTATTTCGACAAATTTTTAGTTGAGTTTCTGGCCAATAACCTTTATCCTAGAGTGTGGAACATTTTTTCTGTTATGACGGATAGAATGAGTATAGCTGTAAAACCTATTGGTAGGAAGATCAGAGAAAGGAGAGATTTCATGTCTCTACTCCAAGGAATTTTAACTCGACTTGTTAGTCTACAAGAACAAGCTGAAAGCGGTGAAGTAGCACAACGCTATTTTGAAGTGAACGGTGAGCGCAAATGTAGCGTGAAATTTTTCGATAAAAGTGAAATGTATGAGTTAGAAGTGTATCAACAAGGTGAAAAACCTCAAGTGTATCAATTCGATAATATCGACATGGTTGCAATTGAGATTTACGATATCATTTCTTGATACATATAAAAAAGGTGTTGCCATAGGGCAACACCTTTTTTAGTTCTATTACTTTTAGTATATATGTATAAGGATTTTTCATTTTTCCTACAATGGTAATAAAGTGAAAGTGTAATTAGTAGGGTTTCTTCGGCCTATACTGTTTATTATCCATCACCAATTGTAAATAGCGGGATGAAAATAGTGAGGAGGTGTGTTATATGGAACGTTTACCAGTTGTGATTTGTCCTAATTGTCACAATGCTGCTGAGATTATTCATGTACTAACGGCTCAATCGAATCAAAACGTAATTTATACGTGCCAAGTTTGCCAATATGTAATTCGGAATATTGAAACGAATAAAGGGTAGGGAGTTATAATTTTGGTTTTTGTCCCATACAATGAGAATACGAAAAGTCTGTCTAATTGAAAGGACGTGACTATGTGGCCGGTGAACATAAATTTTATAATGTTTCAGAGAGACATTTAAATTTTGATATGGTCTTTACCCGTATTTGTAATTTCATTGAAAAGGATCCGCGAAATTTATATCGTTTATCCATTGGGACAGACTCACAAGCACATCAAAAGGATACGAGGTTTATTACGGCAATTCATATTCATCGCGTTGGAAAAGGAGCCTGGGGGTGTTTACACCATCAATCAGTAAAAGATAAGCCAGCAACTTTACGTGAGAAAATATATTTAGAGACGCAGTTTAGTCAAGAAATTGCATGCCTATTTACTCCAAATCATATACAAACAATATGGGATTTATTGCATCCATATGCTCAAGATGGGGCTGGTTTTATAATGGAGATTCATTTAGATATTGGAAATGATGGTTTAACAAAAGAATTTATTCTAGATATGACAGCGAAAATTCAAGCGATGGGATTAACTGCAAAAATTAAGCCAGATGCTTATGCGGCGTTTAGTTATGCAAATCGATATACGAAATAAAAACAATTTATATATTTCTTCCACTAAAAACTGAATATTACATCTATTAAATAGGCTGAAAATTTTATATAATAATGGTAACGATGCGAGTATAAGGAGAGGGGTATATGAAAAGGGAATTTGTTTTAACGGAAGAAGAGGAAAGTTTGTTATTAGATATTTTATTTCAGCAAAATTATGCGAGTGAAATTTTAGCTGTGGAACTTACAGATATCGAGAATGGTTTAAAAAAGACAGACGTGATGCAATATAAAAAAATCACAAGGTTATTTTACAGATTAAAAAATAAAGGGTATTAAGCGCTACCGGAATGGTAGTCTTTTTTTTGTGTTATATGCTAAAATAGCTGTGTAATTTTGTTTTTACTGAAAGAATGTAAGGACAAAATAATAATGCGAAAACGCTGTCATAAAATGTGAATAGAGCCGGTAATTATAAGCAGGAAAAAGGGAAAATGGGGGATGTAATATGATTAGTATTCCAAAAGACGAGTTTCAACAAATTTTTGTAAAAGATTTAATGATTTCATCAGAAAAAGTAGCACACGTCCAAATAGGGAATGGTTTAGAGCATGCTTTACTCGTACTTGTGAAATCTGGATATTCGGCGATACCTGTTTTGGACCCGATGTACAAATTGCATGGGTTAATTAGTACTGCTATGATTTTAGACGGTATGTTAGGGCTAGAACGCATTGAGTTTGAAAGACTTGACGAAATGAAAGTAGAGCAAGTAATGAAGAAAGATATTCCGGTTCTTAAGTTAGAAGATTCATTTGCAAAAGCATTAGAAATGACTATTGATCATCCATTTATTTGCGCTGTCAATGAAGATGGGTATTTTGAGGGGATTTTAACACGTCGAGCCATTTTAAAATTGTTGAATAAAAAAGTAAGGCAACATAATCGATAATGTGAGAAAAGTGACTTCATAGAACCGAAGAAGTCACTTTTTTTTCGTGCATATCAGTTGTGTATGTATTATATTTAAAAAGATAAAAAATATAAGCGTATGTAGTTAAATTAAGGATGAAAAGCTTATTGAGATAAGGTGTATGGAAGCTAAGGAAAGAGGGAGAAAGTTGCAAATTGATGATTTTCAAATGATGGTTGTGTTAGCACAGGAATCAAATATGAGAAAAGCGGCGGAACGTTTATTTGTTTCACAACCTGCGCTTAGTCAACGATTACAATCTATGGAGAAACAATGGGGAATGAAGTTTTTTATTCGCTCGCAAAAAGGATTGACAATTACACCTGAAGGGGAAAAAGTCGCAAATTACGCAAAAGAAATGCTACAAAGGGAAGAGGATATTAAAAGTGAGCTAGCTGTTTTTAGAACAGAAACTCATGGGACGTTAAAAATAGCTGTCGCATCAGTTATTGGTCAATATTGGCTTCCTCCTGTTTTGAAGAAGTTTGTACATAAATATCCTTCTGTGAAAATATCGCTGTTTACTGGCTGGAGTAGTGAAGTGCAAAAGCAATTTTATGAAGGAGACGTTCATGTTGCTATATTGAGAGGAACACAAGAATATAAAGGCCAGAAGCAACAATTATTTGAAGATGAACTTTATTTAGTGGATAAAGAAATAAAAGATATTTCGATGTTAAAAGAAACAAATAGACCATTTATTCAATTTAAAAGTGATTCGACTTATTATGGACAAATACAAAATTGGTGGTATGGTTTATTTTCTAATCCACCTAAGAGAACAATTGTCGTTGATCAAATTGAGACTTGCAAACAACTCGTTTTAAATGGTATAGGTTATGCTCTTTTACCTTCTACTGTTTTAAAAGAAGTACAGGAAAATATGTATAAAACACCTGTCCAATTAACGAGAGAAACATGGTTATTGACGAGTGAATCAGCTAGACAATTGAAGCAAGTACAAGCATTTTTAGAAATTATAGAAGAAATTCAAATGGAAAAATAGGATTATTATCTTGCTACTCGCTCTATCGTTTGGTAGAGTAACATTATAAATGGATTTAGGAGGCAACAAGAATGAAAATGATGGACGCTAACGAAATTATTTCGTTTATTCAAAAAAGTGAAAAGAAAACTCCTGTAAAGGTATACATAAAAGGGGATTTAAAAGAAGTAACATTCCCTGAAACGGTACAAGCATTTGTAAATAAAAAGTCTGGTGTATTATTTGGAGAATGGTCTGAAATTAAGACAATTCTAGATGAAAATAGCAAGTACATTGTGGATTACGTTGTTGAAAATGACCGTCGTAATTCTGCAATTCCAATGCTTGATTTAAAAGGTATTAAAGCTCGTATTGAGCCAGGTGCGATTATTCGTGACCACGTTGAAATCGGCGACAACGCTGTTATTATGATGAATGCAACAATTAATATCGGTGCTGTAATTGGTGAAGGGTCTATGATCGACATGAACGCGGTACTTGGTGGACGTGCAACTGTTGGTAAGAACTGTCACGTAGGTGCAGGCGCAGTACTTGCAGGTGTTATTGAGCCACCTTCAGCAAAACCAGTTATCGTTGAAGACGATGTTGTTATTGGTGCTAACGTAGTTGTGTTAGAGGGAGTTACAGTAGGTAAAGGTGCAGTTGTAGCAGCAGGAGCTGTTGTAACAGAAGATGTACCTCCATATACAGTTGTAGCAGGTACTCCAGCACGTGTAATTAAAGAGATTGATGAGAAGACAAAAGCAAAAACTGAAATTAAACAAGAGCTTCGTCAATTAAACCCAGAGAAATAAAAACAAAAAAGCGTAAGAGCATAAACAGGCTCTTACGCTTTTTATAGATAGAGGTGCAAAAATGGTAGTAAGCAAATTCGTTCAAATTCGTAGAGACTTACACAAAATACCGGAAATTGGATTTAAAGAGTGGAAAACACAACAGTATATTTTAGATTACATAGGAACGCTTTCGAATGAACATGTGGAAGTGAAAGTATGGAGAACAGGTGTCATTGTTAAAGTAAAGGGAAGAAATCCAGAAAAAGTTATAGGTTATCGCGCAGATATAGACGGTTTACCAATTACAGAGGAAACTGGATATGAGTTCGCTTCTGTTCATGAAGGAATGATGCATGCATGTGGACATGACTTACATACGACAATCGGTTTAGGCCTCCTAACAGCAGCTGTAACAGAAAGAATAGATGATGACCTTGTATTTCTATTCCAACCAGCTGAAGAAGGGCCTGGAGGGGCTCTTCCTATGTTAGAGAGTGAAGAGTTAAAAGAGTGGAAGCCAAATATTATTCTCGGCCTTCATATTGCACCTGAATACCCTGTAGGAACAATTGCTACAAAAGAGGGGCTATTATTTGCAAATACATCAGAGTTATATGTTGATTTAAAGGGGAAAGGTGGACATGCAGCTTATCCTCATACTGCAAATGATATGATTGTCGCAGCTAGTCACCTTGTTACACAGCTTCAGTCCGTTATTAGTCGTAATGTAAACCCACTTGATAGTGCAGTAATTACAATCGGAAAAATAACAGGCGGTACAGTTCAAAATATCATAGCAGAAAAGTCTCGGTTAGAAGGAACGATTCGAACGTTATCAGTGGAATCAATGAGTCGTGTTAAAAGTAGGATTGAGGCAATTGTTGCAGGTATAGAAGCTTCCTTCCAATGTGAAGCGGCTATTGACTACGGAGCGATGTATCACCAAGTATACAACCATGAAGCATTAACGAGAGAGTTTATGCAATTTGTAAGTGAACAAACTGATATGAAAGTAATTACATGTACTGAGGCAATGACAGGTGAAGATTTTGGTTATATGCTTCAAGAGATTCCTGGATTTATGTTTTGGCTTGGGGTAAATTCAGAATATGGTTTACATCATGCAAAATTAAAGCCAGATGAAGAGGCTATTGAGAAAGCTATCGTATTTTTAGATCAATATGTAAAGTGGAAGGGAACTAGAAAGTAAATTTGCTCGCCAACTTGGTAACAATTTAAAGTGGGTATTCGTTAGTTCCAAGGTGAAAACATCTTTTATCCCGCTTTAATGGGCAGTAAGACCCCACCTCAAAATTCAGCGAAAGCAAAGAAGTTAGGTGGGGGTCGGGCTGCCCATAAAAGTCCGATTGGTGAGGGCTGATTGAAGTTTCACTTTATATTTGTTTTGGATACACATCGGCATACAAATAGATAAAATAATGAGCAGTGGTTTTGAGCCGCTGCTCATTATTCATTATCGCTTATTGAGAAAGATGATTAGTTAACTAGCTTATATATGTTTACAATTCGTGTGGAAAGTGTGTAAAATCAAGGTGAAACGTAGAAAAAAGGGTGGGGAATTACGTGCAGATTAGCAGTGCGATTTTATGTTTTGTTTTATATACATATGTTATTATTGCGGCGGTTTATTTTGGGATAAGTTTTTATGCCTACCGTTTAGCGAATAATAATGAATATGAAGAGACATACAACTGGGTGAAAAGGTATTTATCACCTGTACTAGAAATTATGAATGGGTTTGTTCTTTTTTTATTTATTGGATTAATTGCTTTTTCAACGAGCTTAGTAGGAAATAAGACTACATTATTTGTACTAGGTATCATTATTTTTATGCTATTAGGAATTCGTATTGGTAATACGGTATTTTGGAATGAGAGAAAAGTAGATGGTTGGACGGGAATGCTAATACCGTGTATGCTAGCTGCTATCGTGACGAATATAGAACATGAATATTATCAGTTGCATTTTTGGCTCATAATTGTTTTAACAATTCTCTCTGTTTTGTATATAAGTACTGTCGTGCTAACATACATTGCAAATGAAAAGGGAGATGTAAAAGGTACGCATTTTTTTAGAGGGCGTGCATTGTTATGGAGTGTGCCAACGATGGCGGTTATAGCAATTATTGCGATATTAGTAAATGGGTATCAATTTGCGAATTGGCAACTGTTTTTAGAAAATTGGTGGATTTTCATTCTTTCTTTTATCGCTTTTTTAGGTGCAACGCATTACTTATTCCATCAACACCATTACATATTGGCATTGCTATTCGCATTTACACAACTATTATTTGCTTTCTTCGGACAAGAAACGTTATTATTCGTTTTTGAAACGTTTAGTTCATTCGGAAACATATTTGTATTTGGTATGTTAATTTTCAGTATCGCATTTTATTTACAACAGTATTTTTATATGCAAAAACAAAAATAAAGAATGATATACAGGTTTTTGTAGCAAATCTAAAGTATGTTACAATAAAAATACATAGTATTCAATGTTATTGGAGGAATTTCTGTGGGTGAAAAAGAGAAAGAATTTGCTGTCATTGGGCTTGGGCGTTTTGGTGGAAGTATTTGCCGGGAACTTGCTCAATTAGGTATGGAAGTAATGGCAATTGACTCAGATGAGGATAAAATTAATGAGTTTGCAAATATAGCTTCACATGCTGTAATTGCAGATTCAACAGATGAGATGGTATTAAAAAGTCTTGGTATTCGTAATTTTGATCATGTAGTCGTTGCGATTGGAGACAATTTAAATTCAAGTATTTTAACAACGTTAATTCTGAAAGAGTTAGGTGTAAAAAATATTACTGTAAAAGCTCAAAATGATTACCATGAAAAAGTATTAAGTAAAATAGGAGCAGATCACATTGTGCACCCAGAGCGTGATATGGGAAAAAGGATTGCTAATAATATTGCATCAAGTAATGTGTTAGACTATCTTGAGCTTTCAGATGAGCATAGCATTGTAGAGATTATTGCAAATAAAAAAATTGATGGTCATTCTTTAATCGAATTAGATATTCGTGCGAAGTTTGGATTGAATATTGTAGCGATTAAACGTGGTAAAGAAGTTATTGTATCCCCTCGAGCTACGGAAAACATTCAAGCGGGAGATATATTAATTGTAATTGGTCATGACGATGAAGTAGATCGTTTCAAGCACTTTTTAAGATAAGAGAAAAGGACAATACCATAAAGGTATTGTCCTTTTTCTTATATCTCCATAATGATTGGTAAAATCATTGGGCGACGTTTCGTTTTCTCATATAGGAATGGTGCTAATGTATCTGTAATTTCATTTTTAATTTCAGACCATTGCGTTGTTTTACGTTCCATTACTTTTTCTAAATGAGTTGTAATTAATGTTTGAGCATCATTAATTAAATCACTACTTTCGCGCATATAAACGAAACCACGTGAGATAATATCAGGCCCTGCTGCAACTTTAAATTCTTTCATATCAATGCTTACAACGACAATAACAAGTCCTTCTTCAGAAAGGATACGACGATCGCGTAATACGATATTACCGATATCTCCAATACCATTTCCGTCAATATAAACAGATCCAGATGGTATTTTACCAGCTACACTTGCTTCATCTGAACGTAAGGCAAGAACATCACCATTATCCATAATGAAACAGTTTTCTTCTGGAATACCACAATCATTTGCTAATTTCATATGCATACGTTGCATACGATATTCACCATGAATTGGCATGAAATACTTCGGTTTAATTAGACGAAGCATTAGTTTTTGTTCTTCTTGTCCACCGTGTCCACTCGTATGAATGTTTGACAGTTTTCCGTGGATTACATCAGCACCAGCACGGTACAACATATTAATTGTACGGCTTACACTAATTGTATTACCAGGGATTGGTGAAGAAGAGAAAACAACTGTGTCGCCAGGAATAATTTGAATTTGACGATGGGTACCATTAGCAATACGTGATAGTGCTGCCATTGGCTCCCCTTGACTACCTGTACATAAAATAACAACTTTATTAGCCGGTAGACGATTTAATTGAGATGCATCTATAAATGTATCTTTCGGACAGCGAATATAACCGAGGTTTTGTCCGATTTCAATCGCTGCTTCCATACTTCGGCCAAATACAGCCACTTTACGATTGTTTTCAACAGCCGCTTCAACGACTTGTTGCAAGCGATGGATATTTGATGCAAAGGTTGCGAAGATAATACGACCTTCTACTTTGCGGAAAATATCTTGAATACTATCACCAACACGGCGCTCAGACATTGTAAAGTTTGGAACTTCACTGTTTGTACTGTCAGATAAGAGACAAAGTACACCGTCTTTTCCGATTTCAGCCATTTTTGTTAAGTCCGCTGGTTCACCAACCGGTGTGAAGTCAAATTTGAAATCTCCAGTATGAACCACTTGTCCTTGAGGTGTTTTCACAACAACTCCGTATGAATCTGGGATACTGTGAGTTGTACGGAAGAAGGAAACAGATGTCTTTTTAAATTTAATAACATCATCTTCTTGAATTTCATAAAGCTTTGCTTTACGAAGTAATCCGTGCTCTTCTAATTTGTTTTTGATTAGTGCAATTGCTAATTTTCCGCCATAAATCGGAATGTTCACTTGACGTAATAAGTAAGGAATTCCACCGATATGATCTTCGTGACCATGTGTAATGAATAATCCTTTAATTTTATCTTCGTTTCGCACAAAATAAGTGTAATCTGGTATTACATAATCGATTCCGAGGAGTTCGTCTTCTGGAAACTTAATTCCAGCGTCAATTATAATAATTTCATCTTGAAATTGAACAGCATATGTATTTTTACCGATTTCACCAAGTCCACCTAAAGCAAAAACGGCTGCTTGATCATTCTTTAGAAATTTCATATGACTATACGATTTCCGCTAATGTTAAATCAGCGTTTTCTTTTTCATATTCAAGATGATTGCCAGTCACAGACTGAACGAATTCGATATTATATGCGAACTTATTTAATTTTGTACGAACATCCTTCTCAGACGTAGCCTCTAAATATAAAACTTTTGTATTTTCACGTACTGGAACCTCAGTCATTTTTTCTTGATAAAATACTTTAAAAATCATTTGGAAAACCTCTCCTTGTCTATGTTTTGCATTATCTGTTACTTATTATAAAGCAAACAGTCACGATTTTCATGTTTTTTCGAATGAGAATGAAGAAAAAGCCCGAAATGGGCAAAATTTAAGCGATCGTCTTTTTACGGACTAGATCTTTTAAATAACGCTTCAGCTTTTTCTTCAGCTTCTTCAGCATGATTACTCCTTCCTTTCCTTATTTTAAACATGCATATTACTAGTGAAAACGCCGTCTCTGATATAAGAAAGAGGACAAAAGTGAATGTTGAATCTTGTCTTTTCTCATACAGAGAAAGTTATTCTATAGTAACGATTAGTAGCCGTTAGTTATAGATATAGTATGAGAAAGAATAGAAAAGAAAATTCATACGAACAAGTATCCACATTTTTTACTAATATATATATGCAGGTTTCATAAATAAGGTCAGAAAGTGAACGCTTTCTTCACAGATGTTTAATATGTTATACTTTTTTTTAGCATTTGAAAAGCGATAATCAAAATAGGAATATAGAGTAACAGAAAGGATTTTGACAAATGAATGATAAAATTGTCTTTTTTGATATTGATGGAACATTATTAGATCATGATAAGAAGATTCCGCAATCTACACGAGATGCAGTAAGACAGTTACAAGAAAAAGGCGTGCATGTAGCAATTGCGACAGGACGTGCACCATTTATGTTTGAAGATATTCGTAAGGAACTGAATATCCACAATTATGTTAGCTTTAATGGACAGTACGTTGTATTTGAAGATGAGGTAGTATTTAATAACCCATTACATCCAGCTGCTCTACATAAGTTTACTCAGTTTGCAAAACAAGAAGGATATCCGCTCGTATATCTTGATCATCAAGAAATGAGAGCATCAGTGGAATATCATGATTATGTGAAAGAAGGGTTTGGAAGTTTACATTTTGAGCATCCGGCATATGAACCTGATTTTTATGAGAAGCGTAATATTTATCAAACACTTCTTTTCTGTGAAGTAAATGAAGAAGAAAAGTTTATAAATCAGTACCCAGACTTTCATTTTATTCGCTGGCATGCGTATTCAATGGATATTATTCCAAATGGTGGTTCTAAGGCAAAAGGGATTGAGAAATTCATTGAAAAATTAGGATTTAACCGTGAACAAGTGTATGCATTTGGGGATGGTTTAAATGATTTAGAAATGATTGAAGCGGTTGGGACAGGTATTGTGATGGGGAATGGTCATGAAGACTTGAAAAAACTTGCAAATCATGTGACAAAGGATGTTAGCGAAGACGGTATATATCACGGTTTAAAATGGGCTGGATTGCTATAAGTGAATATGGAATCTATTTCATATAGTAAAAAGGCGGAAGAGTATCTTCCGCCTTTTTTACTATCGCTCCAGAGGTTTTGAATCGTCAGGAGCGGCAAATGGATTTTCTTTATTAATGTGGTCATAGAACATAACACCATTTAAATGGTCAATTTCATGTTGAAATACAATTGCTGGTAACCCTTTTAAACGTAATTTTACTTCTTCGCCGTTGATAGAAGTTGCTTTCACTGTAATTCTTGTATAACGAGGAACATAACCAGGTACTTCACGGTCTACTGATAGACAGCCTTCACCACTTTGTAAATATGTACGTTCAACAGAATGGCTAATGATTTTTGGATTGAATAATGCATGACTATATAACGTACCGTCCGTATCTGTTACATGAACCGCAATCATTTTCTTTGAAATACCGATTTGCGGAGCCGCTAATCCGATTCCAGGGCGTAAACTATATTTTTCAGCCATTTCAGGATCTTGGCTATTTATTACAAATTCAATCATTTCTTTAAGAGTATTTGTATCTTCTTCGCTTGCTGGTAGTACTACCTCTTCTGCAACGTTTCGCAAAATAGGATCTCCTTCGCGAATTACATCTTTCATTGTAAGCATATGTAATCTCTCCTTTCCCCTTTAGTCTACCAAAGGAGATGGAAAAAGTCATCGGCAAGTAAGGGGAGGATAGATCGGTTATGTAGGAATAAAAAGAAAGAGACGGCAGAGCCGTCTCTTTCTTTCCATAGTTGTTTCATTTTACATTAGCGAATGCAAGCAGCACCAACGATAATTAAAAGAATAAACAACACAACGATTAAGGCGAAGCCGCGTCCAGACCCACCACAAGAACCGCCATAACCGTAGGAAGGATATGAACAAGTTGGATAGCAATATGAATATCCGTACATGAGATGACCTCCTTTATCATTTCCCGCTAATACTGCGGTTACTATAATGTATGGAGGGAAGAGTAGAAATGTATGGGTAATTACCTATAAAAGGAAGAAGAGTTTGTATATTTTTGCTAAGAAGAGAGAAAAACTAAAGGGAATTAAATCGTTTACATATTATTCTAAGAGAAAAAACAAGTTAAAAAGGGAATAATATAACAGTAGGTTAATGCTTACTAATACAGATGTGAAAAATAAAAACACGTTTGTGTAGGAGAAACCTGCAGATTATTTATAAAAAAACGTATTCAAAGTAATTGACATCGTAATTAGAATAGTTGTAAACTAAAAAACGTGATCAAGATTGTATTAATATGTTTCTGAAAAAACATTAGTACAGATTGTTAGGTACACAAAATTATTCTCAACCGACAAATAAATTTGTTGGTTTACATTGTTGCGGTTTCCATCTAGCGAATAGATAGTGAAAGCGTTTCAGAATATGGTTCAAGAGAGGAAGAGGTGAACGGAATGGGTACTAAAACAAAAAAGACCCTATTTAATGTTGATGAGCAAATGAAAGCTATCGCAGCTCAATTTGAAACATTACAAATTTTAAATGAAAAAGGCGAAGTTGTGAATGAAGCAGCTATGCCTGAATTATCTGATGATCAATTAAAAGAATTAATGCGCCGTATGGTGTATACTCGCGTACTAGATCAACGTTCTATTTCTTTAAACCGTCAAGGACGTTTAGGTTTCTACGCACCAACAGCTGGACAAGAGGCTTCTCAATTAGCAAGTCATTTCGCACTTGAAGCAGAAGATTTCATCTTACCAGGATATCGTGATGTGCCACAATTAGTATGGCACGGTTTACCATTATACCAAGCATTCTTATTCTCTCGTGGACATTTCATGGGTAACCAAATGCCTGAGAACGTAAATGCACTTGCTCCACAAATCATCATCGGTGCGCAAATCATCCAAACTGCTGGTGTTGCGTTAGGTATGAAATTACGTGGTAAAAAATCTGTTGCAATTACTTACACTGGTGACGGTGGTGCTTCACAAGGTGACTTCTACGAAGGTATGAACTTTGCGGGTGCATTCAAAGCTCCAGCAATCTTCGTTGTACAAAACAACCGTTATGCAATCTCTACTCCAGTAGAAAAGCAATCTGCGGCTAAAACTGTAGCACAAAAAGCAGTAGCAGCAGGTATTTACGGAATCCAAGTAGACGGTATGGATCCATTAGCTGTATACGCAGCAACTGCTTTCGCTCGTGAGCGTGCAGTAAATGGCGAAGGTCCTACTTTAATCGAGACTTTAACATTCCGTTACGGTCCACATACAATGGCTGGTGATGACCCAACTCGTTACCGTACAAAAGATATCGAGAACGAATGGGAACAAAAAGATCCAATCGTACGCTTCCGTGCATTCTTAGAAAACAAAGGCCTATGGTCTCAAGAAGTTGAAGAGAAAGTAATCGAAGAAGCAAAAGAAGATATTAAACAAGCAATTGCTAAGGCTGACCAAGCTCCAAAACAAAAAGTTACTGATTTAATGGAAATCATGTACGAAAAAATGCCTTACAACTTAGCTGAACAATATGAAATTTACAAAGAAAAGGAGTCGAAGTAAGCCATGGCTCAAATGACAATGATTCAAGCAATCACTGATGCTTTACGCGTTGAAATGAAAAATGACCCTAACGTACTTGTGTTTGGTGAAGACGTTGGTGTAAACGGCGGTGTATTCCGTGCTACTGAAGGTTTACAAGCTGAATTCGGTGAAGACCGTGTAATGGATACTCCACTTGCAGAGTCTGGTATTGGTGGACTTGCAGTTGGACTTGCACTTGAAGGATTCCGTCCAGTTCCAGAAATCCAATTCTTCGGTTTCGTTTATGAAGTAATGGATTCAATTTCTGGTCAATTAGCTCGTATGCGTTACCGTTCTGGTGGACGTTGGACTGCTCCAGTAACAGTTCGTTCTCCATTCGGTGGTGGTGTTCATACTCCTGAACTACATGCTGATAGCTTAGAAGGTTTAGTGGCTCAACAACCTGGTCTAAAAGTTGTTATTCCATCTACTCCATACGATGCAAAAGGTCTTTTAATCTCTGCGATTCGTGACAACGATCCAGTTATCTACTTAGAGCATATGAAATTGTACCGTTCATTCCGTCAAGATGTACCAGAAGGCGAATACACAATTGATTTAGGCAAAGCTGATATCAAACGTGAAGGTACAGATGTATCTGTTATCGCTTACGGGGCTATGGTTCACGCTGCATTAAAAGCTGCTGAAGAACTTGAAAAAGAAGGTATCTCTTTAGAGGTTGTTGACTTACGTACAGTTCAACCATTAGATATCGAAACAATCATCGCTTCTGTTGAAAAAACAGGCCGCGTAGTTGTAGTTCAAGAAGCTCAAAAACAAGCTGGTATTGCAGCTAACGTTGTAGCGGAAATTAACGACCGTGCAATCTTAAACTTAGAAGCTCCAGTTGTACGTGTTGCAGCTGCTGATACAGTATTCCCATTCTCTCAAGCTGAGAGCGTATGGTTACCAAACCACAAAGATATTGTTGAAGCTGTTAACAAAGTAATGAACTTCTAATTTTTACTTATTCATGTGCAAAAGAAATCAGCACATGCTGATTTCTTTTGCCATATTCCATAATAAAGAAATGAATCAGGGGGCTGAATTCCGTGGCATTTGAATTTAAACTACCAGATATCGGTGAAGGTATCCACGAAGGTGAAATCGTAAAATGGTTTATTAAACCAGGCGACGAAGTAAACGAAGACGACGTACTTCTTGAAGTACAAAATGATAAAGCAGTAGTAGAAATTCCTTCTCCTGTTAAAGGTAAAGTACTTGAAGTACTTGTAGAAGAAGGTACGGTTGCAGTAGTTGGAGATACATTAATTAAATTTGATGCTCCTGGATACGAAAACCTTAAATTTAAAGGCGACGATCATGACGAAGCTCCTAAAGCTGAAG